>JAQCEY010000008.1 GCA_027620075.1 Pseudomonadota bacterium
TCTCCCTCCCTCCCTCCCTCCCTCCCTCCCTCCGAAGGGTAAACAAGCATCTGAACCAATTAATTGTACATTTTGATATAAAAAGATTTGCAAATATCGGCAAAAAGTACTTTAGTTGTATTTATGCGTTCCTTATTAACACGGAGATTGAAATGCAAAGTCAGAATATTAAAGTAATGGCAGTCGATGATGATGACATTAATCTTGAAATACTAATTAAAAATCTAAAAGATTCCGGTTATGACACTCTGGCATATAATGACGGTCACGAAGCATGGCAGCATATGAACGACAATCCGGAAAGTTTTGATATAGTATTGCTAGATAAAATGATGCCTAAAATGAACGGCATGGATTTATTATCAAAAATGAAAGAACATAGCTTACTAAAAAACATTCCGGTTATAATACAAACAGGTGATGTAGGCGTTAATGAAGTAAGACAAGGAATGGAACGAGGGGCTTACTATTATTTATGTAAACCTTTTGATTCGACTATTATGGTTGCGATGGTAAATGCCGCATCAAGGGATTGTATAAAGCGGAATAATATCTATAAACGCATGAAAGATGAAACTTCGATAGCAGAAATGTTAAAAAAAGGGCATTTTGAATATAAAAATATAGCGGAGGCAAAGAAACTTGCATCTGCTATATCGTGTAAAGCCGACAAGCCGGATAGGATAAACACTGCTCTTTTAGAATTAATGGTAAATTCAGTGGAACACGGCTTATTATCTATCGGTCACGAAGAAAAAGGCAAGCTTCTTGCCCATGATAATTTTGCAAAGGAGATTGATGAAAGGAGTAAATTTCCTGAAAACGCAAAAAAAACGGTCGATGTTTTTTTTAACGTTGATAATGAAGCTGTTACCGTCAAGATATCTGACAAAGGTCAAGGATTTAACTGGCGTAAGTATGAGGATTTTGACCCTCTGCGTCTGACCGAACCTAACGGCAGAGGAATTGCCACAGCAAAACTTATGGCAGAAAAAATTGAATATAACGAATCCGGTAATGAAGTCACATGCACTTTTAACAGGGCAATAGGGTAAAAAAATCCCTGTAAAATTTACAATTTACAGGGATTTTTAAGTTTTAATATCTATACATTTCCGGCTTATAAGGTCCTTCAACATCTACATCAATATATTCTGCCTGTTCTTTTGTTAGCTTAGTAAGGTTTGCACCGATTTTTTTCAGATGCAGACGCGCAACCTTTTCGTCCAACTTTTTAGGCAAGGTATATACGTTGTTCTCATAGTTAGATGAGTTTTTCCATAGCTCTATTTGTGCCATAACCTGATTTGTAAATGAAGCACTCATAACAAATGAAGGGTGTCCCGTACCACAGCCTAGATTTACCAATCTTCCTTTAGCTAGTAGAATTATCCTTTTTCCATCAGGGAATTCAACTTCATCTACTTGCGGTTTTACTTCTTCCCACTTCATATTTGCAAGGGCGGAAACCTGTATTTCGTTATCGAAGTGACCTATGTTACAAACAATAGCCCTATCCTTCATAGCCCTCATATGGTCGATAGTTATAATATCTTTATTACCCGTTGTAGTTACAAAGATATCTGCGATAGGTGCGGCTTCTTCCATAGTAACAACCTGATAACCTTCCATACATGCCTGCAATGCACATATAGGATCTATTTCGGTTATTAAAACCCTAGCTCCTTGATTACTAAGCGATGCGGCAGACCCCTTTCCTACGTCACCATATCCGGCTACAACGGCAGTCTTGCCCGATATCATAACATCGGTGGCACGTTTTATGCCGTCCACCAGACTTTCACGGCAGCCATATAGATTATCGAATTTAGACTTTGTAACCGAATCGTTAACATTAATAGCCGGAACTTTTAGCGTTCCTTTCTTAGCCATTTGCACAAGCCTGTGTACACCCGTAGTTGTTTCTTCGGACAGACCTTTTATATCCTTTAATAATTCAGGGTGATTGTTATGTATTATCGCAGTTAAATCACCGCCATCATCTAAAATAAGGTTAGGCTTCCAACCGTCAGCCCCTTGTAATGTTTGCTCGATACACCACTCATATTCTTCTTCCGTTTCCCCTTTCCATGCAAAAACAGGTATGCCTTTTGCCGCAATAGCCGCTGCGGCATGATCTTGAGTCGAAAATATATTACATGAACTCCAGCGTATAGTAGCACCAAGATATGTAAGAGTTTCAATTAAAACTGCCGTCTGAATCGTCATGTGCAGACACCCTACAATCTTTGCTCCTGCAAGAGGCTTGCTATTGCCGTATTCCTCACGGACAGCCATTAATCCGGGCATTTCGGTTTCGGCAATCGTAATTTCTTTACGTCCCCATTCTGCCAAAGATATGTCGGCAATTTTATAGTCGCTAAATCCTGATTTTTCGGCGTGTGCTTTTGAGTTCATATTTTTTCCTGTTTTTTTATAAATACTTTTTAATATTTACGTTTTTATAGTGACTATAATACAAAGTAAATAGGTAATCTTTATATTATGTGTTTTTAGCGTTTAATTTTCTAGAAATTCCTTTATATTCAATGGCAGAAGTGTTCTATAAACTTAGCTTTGTCATACTGAACTTGTTTCAGTATCTTACTGTAAACGGATAGTAGATGCTGAAACAAGTTCAGCATGACATAAATTGCGAACACTCCCGAATCGAAAATAAAGATTAAGGTAAAACTATGAGACCCGAAACATTAGCGATTACATCAAGTAAGAATTATAAAAAGAATCAGGGAACCGTTAACACCCCTATCCATAAAACATCTACAATTCTGTTTGAGACGTGGCAAAAATATATGGAAGCCGATAGCGGACAAGATGTTTATCAAAGCGGTAACGGTCAGGTTGCCGATTTTAGCTATGGAATAGGAGGCACTCCTACACGTTTTGACCTGCAAAAAACTCTAGCAGAGCTTGAGGGAGCGGAATATGCACTGGTTGCACCTTCGGGGTTATCGGCTATAACTACGGTGCTATTGGCGTTAGTTAGCTCAGGCGACCATATATTAATTACCGATTCGGTATATGGACCGACACGACGTTTTTGCAATAAAGAGCTAAAACGCCTTGGTGTTGAAACCCAATATTACGACCCTCTTATAGGTGCAGGCATAAAAGACCTTATCAGGGATAATACCAAGCTTATATTTACCGAAAGCCCCGGTTCGCTAACTTTTGAAATACAGGATATTCCCGCCATATCAAACGCTGCAAAACAAAGGGATATAGCCGTAATTATAGATAACTCATGGGGAACTTCCTTTTATTTTAAGCCGTTCGAACATGGGGTTGACATCTCAATACAGGCAGGTACAAAATATATAGGCGGTCACTCCGACCTGATAATAGGCACTATCACCTGCAATAACAAATATATCAAGCAGATATTTAACACATATAAAAATCTGGGTGTTTCCGTAGCACCTGAGGATTGTTATATGGCACTTCGCGGCATAAGGACAATGCCGACGAGGATTAAAGCACATGAACAATCTGCGTTAAGCATCGCTAAATGGCTGGAAAAACATTCTAAGGTTAAGTCGGTTTTACACCCTGCCCTACCTTCCTTTGAGGGGCATAAGATATGGAAGCGTGATTTTCTAGGCTCAACAGGTTTATTTACCGTAATTTTAGATAAAAAATATTCGTATGAATCCATATGTAACATGATAAACGGCATGAAATATTTCGGTATCGGTGCATCATGGGGCGGATATGAAAGCCTTATAATACATTTTGACCCTAAAACCATACGTACTGCGAAAAAATGGGATATAGAGCAAAGCTGTATCCGTTTATATATAGGTCTGGAAGCCGAAGAAGATTTGAAAGAGGATATTGAATCAGGTCTTAAAAGGCTCGGTTAACCTTTTATTAAACGGTTTAATTTATAATTTGCCTTATGGTAAATAAGTCAAAAATTCTTGTTATGCTGAGCTTGTTTCAGGGCAACGTTAAAAATATTATTTTTATAGCGTTATTTTTTGTTATTGTGTCGTTAAAAGCGAATACTTCTCATGCATTATCCGAATACGGCGCTAAATGTGATAACAACCCTGATTGCGTAGAATGCCGTGATGAAGTTGATGATTTAGATGGCATTGAGTGTCAGCAATGCATGCACGCATGCTGGAATATGTATGGTCCGGCGGAATTTGACGATATAGCAAAAAGACCTCGAACAAAAATTGAGCAATGCCGTATGAAATGGGCAAAGTGGTGTAACGCCCAATGCTGGGACCCCGATGACAAGACAAATCCGGAGTATGTTAGTACAAAACCTATATGCAATGACGATTTTGTGTTTCCTAAATATAACGGTTCTAACACAAGACCGTGGTAATCTAAGCTCTTTTTATCGTACTGCTTAATACGAACAAAATCAAAGCACACACAACAATACTAGGGCCCGAAGGTGTATCAAGCTTCAACGAAGCATACAGCCCCATAAAGACAGACATTGTTCCTACACAGCTTGCCGCTAATACCATTCTTTCAGGAGTATTGCTGAACTTCCTTGCAGTTGCAGCAGGTATTATAAGTAGCGATGTAACCAGTAATATCCCTACTATTTTTATTGATAATGCAACGAGTAACGATATTAAAAGCATGAATATCAGCCGAATTACATCAACATTTACCCCCTCAACTTTTGCCATGTCGTAATTTATCGTTGTAAGCAATAAAGGTCGCCATATTTTGTATAAAACTGAAAGTGATATAATAAGACCTGTGTAAATAAGTATGATGTCGTTTAAGTCGGTAGCCAGTATATCACCGAATAAAAAGCTCATTAAATTGACCCTTATGCCGTCAAAAAACGACACTACCACAAGTCCGCTTGCTAAAGCACTATGAGCAACTATACCGAGCATTGTATCGCTCGAATATGAGCGGTTCTTTTGTAACGACACTATCAAAAGAGAAAATACCGATGCCGATATAACTATACCCAAGATATGATGAACGTTAAAAATAAACGCTATAGCCACTCCCAACAACGCAGAATGTGCCAAAGAATCGCCAAAAAATGCCATGCGGTTCCACACTAAAAAGCTGCCTAAAGGTCCTGCTGCTAAAGCTACTCCTGTTCCGGCAATGATTGCCCTTATTAAAAAATCATCAAGCATTTTTATCTCCGTCAACGCAACCGCTCGGGTCATGAACATGGTCATGATTATGTGTGTATATCGCTACATTCTCTGCGTTTTTCTTACCGAATAAAGCTATATATTCAGGGTGTTCGTTTATGTCCTCAGGAGTTCCCTCACAGCATATATGCTGATTTATGCACACAACTTTATCAGTAGATGCCATTACCATATGTAAATCATGGGAAACCATAATTATACCGCAGCCTATTTCATCACGTATATGCGATATCAGGTTATAAAACTCCGCTTGTCCGTTTATATCAAGCCCTTGCGTCGGTTCATCAAGGATTAGCAGGTCGGGGTTCAGTAAAACAGCTCTTGCAAGCATCACACGCTGCATTTCACCGCCGGATATATCATGAACCTGTTGTTTTAATATGTTAGATATATTGAATTTTATTGCGATACTTTCCACATCTTCAATGCTTCTTAGTTTTTTAGATGTACCGTTCAATCTTAAAAACCTTCTGACGGTTAAAGGCAATATTTTCTCAATGTGTATTTTTTGCGGCATATAGCCTATTACGGTATTTTTTGATACTTTCACCTTGCCTTTAGTAGGATGCTGAATCCCGCAAATTGTTTTTAAGAGTGTCGTCTTGCCGCTTCCGTTCGGACCTATAATCGTTACTATCTCTTTTTTGCTTACTATAAGTGAAACGCCCTTTAAAACGTTCCTATCGCCGAAAGATACGGATATATCCTTGCAATTAATCAATTCTTTCGTCATAATACGTACGCTTTAGTATTTGAATAGTCTGTTGTAATATAATGATAAAAATCATAACCGCAATTTTTTTAATAATATTTTCGTTCAATACCCATTCCAAAGAACAAAATAGCCCCCCTAAAATAGCGGTTTCCATTAAGCCGATACATTCTATAGCGGCTAATATTACCGATGGAATTACAGAGCCTTACCTAATAGTTAATGATAATTCGTCACCGCATGATTACTCCCTAAAGCCTTCAGCCGCAAGTAATATAAATGAAGCCGACATAATAATTTATATTAGCGATGAGTTGGAAACATTCCTAAACAAAACCGTTATTAGTATGGGAAATGACAAAAAAATCCTACAACTAATCAAAACAAACGGTTTACATCTTCTAAACAACGGGAAAAACTTAAATAATACCGAAGATGAACACGACCACCATCACGGGGAAATTGATCCTCATATATGGCTGTCATCAAAAAATTCCGTCATAATAGCAGAGAAAATACTAGATATACTTATTGAGCATAATCCTCAAAACGCAGAAAAATATACGAAGAATTTTTTAGATTTTTCTAAGAAGAATGCGTCTGCAAGTGAAAAATACCATAAAGAACTGGAAGAGTATAAAAACCTTCCCTTTATAGTATTTCACGATGCTTACCGTTATTTTGAAAATGAATACGGCTTAAACAATATCGGAAGCATGACCGATCCTTCATCTAGCGGTATCGGAGCAAAAAGGATTAAAGAAATTGAACAGGCGGTTAATAAATCAAATGTTTCCTGCATTTTTACAGAACCGCAATTCTCTAGTGCCGTCATAGATAATATATTTTTAGGTAAGGATATCAAAATAAAAACCCTTGATCCTATAGGTTATGAAATTGAAGCTGGTAAAGATGCATATTTCATTATATTAGATAATATAGTTAATAACATTAAATCGTGTTTAAAAGGTTAGATTATGTCCGGTGCAGAGAAAATAATAGAAACCGTAAAGTTTAATGATGACGGGCTTGTTCCGGCGATAGTGCAGGACTCTAAGACAAATGAAGTGCTTATGATGGCGTGGATGAATGCCGACGCATTGCGTGAGTCTATCAATAACAACCGGATGTACTATTTTTCACGCTCTAGAAACAGGCTTTGGAAAAAGGGTGAAACTTCAGGGCAAATACAAAAAATAATAGAACTAAGGCTTGATTGCGATAATGACACTATTTTAGCTATCGTGGAACAAGAGGGAGTTGCTTGCCACACGGGCAGAAAAAGTTGCTTCTTTAAGACTGTAGATAATGATAATATCAAGATAAACCAAGATGTCGTCACTCCCCCTGAGGAGCTTTATAATGAGTAGGCACATATTATTTATAATCATAGTTTTTTTTGCACAAATAGCCAATGCCGACTTGCGAGGGCTGCCTAATGTTACAATTTTGGCATCTTCCAGCCTTACCAACCCTATAACCGAACTGGCAATTGAATATTCAAGGCAAAAGAACATTACGGTTACGGCATCATATAATTCTACGGCAGAACAGGCGTGGCGAATTGAGGACGGAGAATCTGCCGACATATTCATATCTTCTCACCCTTATTGGATGGCATCTTTAAAGCAAATGGGTTTAATTGATGTTTATTCGCTTACTAATCTGGTCAAGAATAAACTGGTTTTAATAACTTCGGCTAAAGGTAAGCTAAACGAATATCCCATTGCGGCAGCAGGACTTGAGGGGAAACTTGAGAATC
The DNA here is from genome assembly GCA_027620075.1 of Pseudomonadota bacterium. Classification (NCBI taxonomy): domain Bacteria; kingdom Pseudomonadati; phylum Pseudomonadota; species Pseudomonadota bacterium. The sequence continues at coordinate 7,643 of JAQCEY010000008.1, forward strand.
TGGGAAACCGAACAATAATGTCGTTTGGCGACCCCGGCAATACCGCTCTGGGTATGTACACAAAGCAGGCAATAGAAAAACTCGATGAGCAAAACGGTACAAAATTATGGGAGTCACTTAATGCGAAAACCATCAAGTCCCTTAGTTCTAAAAACAACCTATATCTTATAGCACAGGGCGAAACGGCAGGAATAGTTTATTATAGCGATGCAAGGGGCAATGATGAGGTTAGAATCTTAAATGTAGTTGATGAAAACCTGCATGAACCTATTATTTATCAGGCGGCCGTAGTAGCCGGTGAAAATATGGGCTATGCCAGAGATTTTCTTGAATTTATTCAAAAGGAAGAATCAAAGCAGGTATTTAAGAAACACGGATTTATTATAGACTGATTCTACGTTATTATTTATTGCGATTTTTAAGCATAATTGCTAGAATCAACGTGAAATATGTAATTTAAAGGAATTTTCTTAAATATGGTGAAAAAGTTTACTGTTCCATGCGATTTCGGAGGTACAAGAGCACCTTTTACTATATATATCGGTGAACCTGAATCTACGCACCACCCTCTTCATTTTCAGGCAGAATGGCTTGGTAAGAACCGTGGCGGTAACATACCCGCTGATATAATGGATAGTATAGCCAAGCTATATGAATTATCGAAAAAGAATAACGTATCATTTGAAGAGCTATGTGTTTATGCAATAAGTGATCAGGTGAATGATGATTTTGACGAGGCTCCCGTCCCATCATGATTGATTATGTTTTAAAATGATACGGCTACGTTTATAACAATGTATTTATTTTGTAATTGTCTTTGAACTAGTGTATAATAAAACAGTAGGTTGTTACAAAGGCAATGTATTTGATAAGGTTTACAGTTAGTGGACTTACAGGGGGCAGATGTTTTTTAATCGTTTTGCTTTTTTTATAAAAAAAAGCAACCAGAAAGGATTCAGCTTAATTGAGTTGTCGGTTATAATAAGTATTGCGGCAGCAAGCACTGTGGCTTTTCTTTCATGGACGCAGCCCGAAACCCTTACCGACGCACAAAATGCGGTAGAAACAAGAGCCAGAATGGATAGGATAGAAAAGGCTATAGAAGCCTTTCGTGTTGAGCGTGACAGGCTTCCTTGTCCGGCAGATCCGCAAATGCGTATAGGCAATACTCACATTCTGGGTACGAATGGCGTGGTAGGTACGGGTGGCGACACTTACGGTAATGACTTTGGAACCGAAGATCTTGATGAAACTCAGGAAACCTCAGGCACTGCCACATACGGTATTGATTGCCCTGTAAACATGGGGGCTGTTCCCGTCCAGTCGTTAGGACTGAGCAATGATTATATTAACGATGCATGGGGAAGGCGTTTTACTTATGCCATATCGCCGAAAATTTGCGGAAGAGATGCCGGTTTTTCGCTACCGGGTACCCTCGCCGAACAGGCTGCCAGCCGTGAAAATGGCTGTACACGTAACGACTATGAAAATAATTCCGGTGATATTGTAGTGACAGACGGCACTAATCCTTATACCACCGCTGCGGCATATGTTGTAGTCAGTCACGGCTCTAACGGTCTGGGAGCTTTCCTGCCCAGCGGTAGCCAACTTACCGCAGGGGCGGGAAATGAATTGGAAAATTCCGACGGATTGGAAGTGGGCGGAACTTATGACGGCAAATATGTCTTTGTAAAACAAGCAAAAAATACTACTTTTGATGATATAACCTCATTTAAAACCAAGATACAAATAGAAAGACTAACAACAAGGTCTAGTGCTAAACAAATAAGCGTTGCAGAATGTGAAACAAACTCTCAGCAAATTAAAAATATCACCTCTTCGCAAGCTAACTTCATGACTTCAGATATTACCGGTTACGACCATACCGCCGGAATATATAACACGGGCGAGCAAGTCGGGCTTGGTCTGATGATGGCGGTACAGGATATTTGTATCAGCTATTACGGATATCAGCCTCAGATTTTAAGGGGCGATACATGGTCGGGTGCTCAATGTCCGGGAAACAACGCAACTACCGTAGGAACGGGCGGCAACCACGCAGCTGAAACCACTTATTCATCTAAGAATAATGTTTGTACATGTGCCGATGATGCATGGGACGGCGGCTGTACGATGGATTGGTTCGCCGCAAGCGGTCTTACCGTAAGGGACAATATGGTTCTTTGGCTTGATGCCGATAGCCCTGAAACTGTTTTTGAAGACCTTGCATGTTCTGATATTGCCGAATACGGCGATGGTGTTGCGTGTTGGAGGGACAAATCAACTATCGGATTTAGTGCAACTCAAACTACGGCTGTAAACAGACCTGTTTACAGCCTATCAGGAACCATGAACTCTAAAGATGTTATAGTATTTCCGGGAATAGCAGGAAATAAACTTTCAATTCCCGATGACAATAGACTGGATATCACAGGTGATATGAGTGTTTTATTTACCCTTAATTTTGACGATTTTAATCAATGGACGGGAATACTCTCAAAAAGCAACAGTAACCAGCCCAACCCATATGACATATACACTACTACCTCGGGAGAACCTGCCAATTTGCGTTTTTTCAGGGGTAATGGTGTCGTAAATGGTTATGTTCAATCAAATACAAATATTTACGCAGATAATGATTATGTTTTTTCTGTAATAATGCAGGGAACCACAATAACGCACTATAAAAGCGGTGTAAAAAACGGAACGGGAACATATGGCGGTCCGACTCCGGCAGGCGGCTCTACCGCCCTTGATATAGGCGGAAGAAACGATAATCTTACCCGTATGGACGGCGAAATGGGTGAGATAATCATTTATGACACCGCACTTACAGAGGCGAATCATAATATAGTTAGCGATTACTTAAGCGACAAATGGAATATATCCGCAATACCTATTTCAGCAACCTTATCGGCACAGCCGGTATTATGGTTAGATGCCGATGATGAGGCAACATTCTACCAAAGCAACTGTACGACAAGAATCACCTCAGGTTCATTAGGCTGCTGGATGGATAAATCACCTTCGGGGTTCAATGCGGTTCAAACAACTGCCGGAAATCAGCCGTCCTTTATAAAAGAGCCTACTATGAATTACAGGAGCGTTATTAAGTTCCAAACAGATGACTATATGGAAGCCAATGGAGTTGCCGGCGTATTTAGTAATGATTTTTCATTATTTGTTGTTGGCGACTTCGCAGTAGGTAGTGCTTCTAACAGCAGTATAATCTCGGTAAACGACTATAGTGGCCCTACAGCTGGAGATGATGTATTTAGAATAAGATATAGCTCAGCCCAGACAGACATAAACTTAAGTGCCGACAATATGCAAGAGGCGGGTACTTCTTATCAGGTAACTAACGGATTTAGTTTAGCTGAAGATTCATTCATAATGAGTTTGGTATTCGATAGCTCGTTAACCGGTACAAATTTTGATTTTTATTATAATAGCGTTGGAAAAACATCGCTAACTTATGAGCCTACCAACCCTAATACCGCAGATAGGTTTGTTATTGGGGCAGATTACGACGGAACAACGGTTGGCAGATATCTTAGTAATGGATTTGTAGGGGAAATAATAATTTATGACCAGCCGCTAGACGATGTAAACAGAAAAATAATTGAAACCTACCTATCGGATAAATGGAACGTAGAAATTGATAACTAAGAAACATTATGACAAACGTAATTAGAAGCATCAATCAAAAAGGATACACACTGGCAGAGCTTGCCATATCAACTTCTATACTTGCTATGCTTGCTGTCGGCGGTCTTTCTATTATGGGAAAGAAGAATGAGGCTGATAATTTAAAAGAAACCTATATGAAGCTAGAAAAAATAGAGGCGGCTTTGGAATCTTTTATCAGAGTTAACCTTAGAGTTCCATGCCCTGCCGGCCCGCAACTTTCAAGCGATAATAGCACAAACAACAGTCACCAATTTTTCGGTTATGAAGTTGCATATAATAACACACAAGCCGACGGGGACGATTCTGATTTTGAAGAATGTGACAATGATGCGGCAGATGACGGCAATGGCGATTCCGATCTAAATGACGATGGAGTAGTGAACGCAAACGATCTTTTGGCAAATGCCACAGGTGCAGTGCCTGTTAGAACGTTAGGTTTACCTGATGACTATATGTATGATGGCTGGGATAGAAAATTTACATACCGTATAGCAAAAGGTGCCGGGCTTTCAGAAGACTTTGATGTGTCTACTTTTCATGGCGATATAGGTATTATGGACAGGAAGGGTATCCACAAAACAGATATTAACAACCTTCCTCCGAACAATAACGGAGCCATCTACGTTATTATTAGTCACGGTAGTAACGGTAAGGGTGTTGCTTGGGGTAAAAACGCTACCACTGCTCCTGCTCCGGCATCCGGTGTTGAAGGTCAGAATACAAATCATACTTCTAAGAACTATATACAATCTCCTAAAACGGATACTTTTGATGATATTGTTGAATTCGGTCTTAAAAAAGATGTTTTAAGACCTTTTAATGTAACATCACCTGTGGACGTATCCCCGCTAACATGTGAAAATGCTACGGAGTTGATTGAAAAAGGTCGCACTACATTAAATACTTTAGCCGGCAATACCTCAACGACATTAGCCGATCAGATATTTAACAATGCTTTAATACTATCCGAGTTATGTGATAGTGCTCCTACTGAAATAAAATTGCCAAGTTCATTCAGGGGGCTGGTTTTGTGGTTAGATGCCGATGATAGTAATACGGTACATGAATTATCTACATGTAATGACACGGCAGAAAACGGTGACGAGGTTCAATGTTGGCTTGATAAATCCGACAACGGAAATAATGCGATAAGCACCACCGGTCCGGATTATGATATATATGATCCTATCGGTGATACGGGGGGAATGAATAACAGGAATGTACTGGTTGCCAATGATGATGCCGGTTCCGACTTCTTAAGGATAGCGGAAAATCCTAATAACCCTAGTCTTGATTCAATCCAGAATAATACGTTCTTCTTTGTAGGTCAGGTTGATTCGGTTCCGACATCTCCATCTGCCTCGTCTATTTTGAGTAAAGTACAAAACCCCGGCACAAGACACTTTCAGTATGGTCTGAGTAGCTTCACAGGGCAGTTATTTATTGATAATAGCAGCACCCTTTCTTCCAATAGTCAGGTTCCGGTAGGCAGACCCGTACTATATTCATGGAGAGTTAATCTCGGACAGAATGTTAATTATTATATGGACGGTGAAGAACTAGCTCAATCTTCAGGTGCTGTTTTGGGAAGCCTCGTGTTAAATGATGAGGATGTTTATTTGTTCTCCTCAAATCCCGGAAGTGCCGAACTTCTTGATGCAAAAATAGGTGAGATAGTGCTATACAATACGACCCTGTCTAATCAGGAGCGTAGCTCGCTTGAAGTATATTTATCGGATAAATGGAGCATAGACCTAAACAACACAAACAGCGAGCTATGCCCTCCGGGTATGGAGTTTATACGCAATCAGGAGCGTCCTGAAGGAGCCTGCCAGTGCGTTACCGACAATAACGTTTTGGTTCAAGAGCTATCCAGTGGCAGTGCATGTTTGTTCGGGCAGAACAAATTTAACACCTGTGCAGCTATATATTCCGGTTCTCCGACTTATACCAATCCGCCGTCAAGTTCCGGTCAGGTGCTATGGCTAGATGCAAATGATTGTACTACGATTACTTTAGACGGTTCGTCAGCTCAGGTGACGTTATGGGAAGATAAAAGTGCAAATGAATTTAATGCCGAACAAACCGTAACAAGCCGTATGCCTCTTTACAATCAAGATGGTACAAACGGTTTGGACACAATTGACTTTGACGGTACTAATGATCACCTCACTTTAGGTAGTAATTACATTTACAGTGCAAATGACGGTCTAAATATTTTCGCTGTAGCAGATAGTTCAAAATCTTCATCTACGGCTAAAGGATATATAGTTGATTTCGGTAATGCTGAAACTTTAGGATACGGCTTAAGCTTTATAGAAAATGCTATAGACCCTTATGCAACCGGTGCCGACCACATGAATAAAACCGACTTATTTACACCGAGCTATGCAATTTTACATATGAATGTTGACTTTACCAATCAAATGGTTATCAAAATAAATAGTACGGAATTAAAAGAAGAAAAAAAAGCTGCCACAACTACTGCACTTGGTAGCGGTCAGATTAATGAGGCAGCCACAAGAGGTGGTAGCCAAGGACCGGTTACAATTGGCGGGCAAAGCAAGACCACGTCTGATTCCGATAAATTCCATCTCGGTAATATAGGTGAAGTGATTATTTATGATAAAAAACTGACAACCAATGAAGCACTTGCCGTAGAAAATTATTTATCCGATAAATGGGCAATAAATAATAGTCCTGATGATATAGCTAGTCTTGAGCTATGGCTAGATGCAAGTGATACAAGCACCGTATTCGAAGATGCTTGCGGCGGAACTAAAGCAAACTCAGCCGATAGTGTAGCATGTTGGGAAGATAAATCGTCCAACACCAACAATGCGGTGTCAAGCGGCAGCAACAGGCCTACATTCGCAATCCTCACTGCTGACGGTGCATTTACAATTAATGTTATAGATGGTGGATTACCTGACGAAACCATGCCGGTGTTGAATTTTAATGCGGCTAGTTTCCAACGTATGACTATACCTAATCATTCAACATTAGATAGAGATAGTGATTTAAGTTTGTTTGTTTTATACGATACTGCGGCTGCCGGTGCAGGAGATCATTACATATTTACAAAATTCACAAATGCTAGCAATCATCAATATGGAATTTACTACACGAATGCCGGTGGTAAAAGAATGAGTTTTACACATAAAATAGGCGGCGTAACAGTCGAAACTACTGCCGATTCTCCGTCAGGAGCGGGTAATGCACTAAGGCTTTATAGCGGAACCGTATCATCAACGGGAGCAGTAACAAGTTACTTTCAGGGGGCACAAAGCGGTGCGGGTACAAACTATAAAACTGCCACGTACACAACAGGTGCAACAGGTGGCGGTCAGTTAGTAATCGGTGATAGTGATACTGTAAACGGCAGTGAATTTGAAGGTCAAATGGCCGAGATAATGTTCTTTTCAGACGAACTAAGTGATTCTGAAAGAGAATATATCGAACAATACCTTTCTTCAAAATGGGGCGTTACAATCAATCAAAATTAAAAAATTAACTTTTTAATGTGACTTCCTTGCTCAAACGTGCTACCATTTCCAAAATTATGGATTACTTATAAGATAGTATGTTGGAGACGATGTGACAAAACAACAAGACCGTAACTTAAAATCCGCAATACGAAATTCTTCAGGCGGCGAGTCTGTTACTAAGACGGTCAGATTTAAGAAAAAACCGGAAGTTCTGAATATACCTCACGATACGGATATCAAAGCTGAAGAAGGAATTTCATATCAGGCATCTAAATATAATTACATGCAAACAGAAATTTATCCTAAAAAAGCAAAGCACTCATTAATTAATTATTATGTAAAAAACGGTAGTTCTGAAGAAGATGCTTTAAAAAAAATAAAAGAAGTTGCAGAAAGCCCTGACCGTGAAAAAATATTAGATAAAATAAAGCGTGAAAAAGAAATCGAAAAACTACAAAAAGATACGGAACGTTCCGAGAAGCTAAGATATTACAATCGCAAAAGTAATTTTACCAAACAACACTTGAAAAACGGTGCAAGCAACTTTGCTGAGGCTGAACAGATGGCTGACAGATCCATTGTTGCAGAAGATATGAAAATGGATCATGACTACACAAGTTTCATATTGGAGCAAAGGCAAAATCAGGAAAAGGACTGTTTTTGCACTATATCATAGATGTTTACCTCTGATTCTGATGATACTTATAATAAACTGCACACAATATTTTTAACTAAAATAATTTACATAAAGCATGATTCTGTTAGTATTTTCCGCTACTAATTAAGTGGTTTAATATTATATTAAGATTCCTATGCGTTTTTTTACTGCAATTATTGTTTTACTTATTTCGGTTATTTTAAGTAGTTGCGGTTCCGGCATTTACGATAGCGAACTTCTTGAAAGGCTTGACAAAAGACTGCCTCAATACAATGCAGAGTCGGCTTATAGGCAAAATATCCCGCATTACGGCAATGATGATAGCCTTCCGTTATACAAGCCCTCTTCTGATTATCTTCCGAGTGAAAAAATATACGAAGCTTACGATACTAAAATTTATCCTATATATGACAGCGAGGCGGATAACCCCGTTTTACCTGCCACTCGTGATATAGCTCCGATATATCAATATCCTACATACGATCCGTCAGCCGATAATCCGTATTACAACGGTCAGTCATATGGTGGCTTTGAAGATAAAGTTTATAACGATTATTACCCTATATATGACTCAAGTGCCGATAATCCGGTTTATCCGCCTCAGAATGTTTATCAACAACAGCCTTATGGCGGGCAACGACCAAAACAATATCAATATTATAATTACAATCCTGAAGCGGATAACCCTGTAGTACCTGATAATACGAAAAACTTATTTAATAAACCGAGTTTTAATGAGCCGTTATTTGACGAATAAACCTTTTCGTTATTTTAGCCGCAATGCCGATTTGTTTTAATTATCCTGAATTATTGTAACGTGACCCATCTTGCGACCTTCTTTTATTACTTTTTTACCGTATAGATGTAGCTTTGCGTTAGGGTCTTTTACATAGTCTTTCCATAGGTTTATTTCGTCACCTATAAGATTTTTCATTACAGACTTGCTGTGATAATCGGGGTTTCCCAGAGGCAGTCCGCATACGGCACGAATAAATTGTTCAAACTGATTCGTAATACTCGCATCAATTGTGCAATGTCCGGAATTATGAGGTCTTGGAGCAAGCTCATTTATAATTATTTCGTTATTTTTAGTAACAAACATTTCCACGGCAAGCAAACCTACAAGTTCAATATTTTGAGCTATTTTTGTAGCTATTTCTTTTGCATCAAAAGCTAATTCGGCACTTATTTGCGCCGGAGATATCGTTGTATCCAGTATGCCGTCCTTATGGATATTTTCAACAGGCGGATAAGGCACTGTTTGACCGTCATATGTACGTGCGACTATAACTGATATTTCCTTAGTAAAATCAACCTTCCCTTCAAGCACTCCTACTTTCATTCCGGATTCATTCCAGACTTTTTTAAAATCGGTTGAGCCGTTTATCTTATATTGTCCTTTGCCGTCATATCCGTCTTCGACGGTCTTTAAAATACAGTCTGTACCTATTGTATTAAATGCGTTTTTTAGGGACTCGGAACCCACCACTTCTTCAAATCGGGCAGTAGCAATACCTATCGAATTTATAAATCTTTTTTCCCGCAATCTGTTCTTTGTAATATGCAAAACCTGCCAACGTGGGTTAACGGGCGATATTTCTTCAAGAAGCTGTATGGATTTGTGGGGTATATTCTCAAACTCAAATGTAATTACATCAACATTTTTTGCAAAATCAAGCAGAGCTTCTTTATCTTCATAATCGGCAATTATGGTCTTGGTTGCAAAATGTGATGCAGGGCTATCATCTTTGTTGGTATAAATATGAACTTTATAGCCAAGGTTTGCCGCAGCAAGAGCCGACATTCTTCCGAGTTGTCCGCCACCAAAAATGCCGATTGTTGCTCCGGGTTTTATTACTTTCATTTTATGACGGATCTTCTTTAATAGAATTAGTTTGATTTTTTCTATATTCCAGTAGCTTATTGCGTATATCATTATCAAGCAATGCAATTACGGAAGCTGCTAGTAAAGCGGCATTTTTCGCACCCGCCTCCCCTATTGCCAGAGTACCCACCGGTATTCCTGCCGGCATTTGCACGATTGACAAAAGGCTGTCCATTCCTTTTAAGGCTTTGCTTTTTACAGGAACGCCAAATACAGGCAAATGAGTCATTGACGCAGTCATACCGGGCAAATGTGCCGCACCGCCTGCTCCTGCGATTATTACCTTAATACCTCTATCATATGCACTATGTGCATAATTAAATAATCTATCGGGAGTCCTATGTGCAGATACGATTTTGCTTTCGTGTTTTATACCCAGTTCATCAAGTATATCGGCAGCACATTTCATGGTAGCCCAATCTGACTGGCTACCCATTATGATTCCTACCACAGGAGAGTTTTTATCAATTGTCATTATTAAAAGCTTTGTTGATTATTAATAATAAGCGGGTGATTATGTCTTAATAATAAAGTAGAATCAAGAAATTTATGCAATGATGTCATCACATAAAAATTCCTGTAAATAAGATATCCTATCTTTTAGCCAGAGCTTTCTTCTTTTCATTCTTTGAAGCATAAGTTGATCGAACTGTGATTCTTTACTGATAGCCTCAATTTTTATATTTAACTGTTTGTGTTCGTCCTGACACTCTTCCAGTTCTTTTCTGGCTTTTTCCTCTTCTCCCATTATCATTCCTTAACTGTCTAAACTAAAGAGTTAGAATGATAACATATTTTCAACTTAATTAAAACGTAAAAGAACATAACGGGGTATATTTTTTAACAAAATTTATTATGAATTAATAATGTTAATAATATTTTCCACATCGTTACTGAACTCTGAGTCCGAACTTCTTAATTCTTCAACTTTTTTTACAGCGTGCATTACGGTAGTATGGTCTTTGCCTCCGAACTTGCGACCGATTTCGGACAAGCTACGGATAGTAAGCTGTTTACAAAGATACATGGCTATTTGTCTTGGACGGGCAATGCATCTTGAGCGTTTTGCAGAAGACATATCGGATAGCTTTATTTCAAAATATTTTGCTACCTTCTTCTGGATTTCCATAATAGTTACGGTTTTTTCATTGCTGCGTAATAAGTCTGCCAGAATTTGCTGAGTTGAAGACATAGTAACAGGAACGTCCATAAGGTTTGAATGTGCGATAACCTTGTTCAAAGCTCCTTCTAGCTCCCTTACATTTGAGCGTATCTTGCCTGCTAAAAACTCCAGAACCTGCTCGGGAATATCGTTTTTATTCATATTGCTGACTTTTGACTTTAATATACCGAGTCTCAGTTCAAAATCTGTTGACTGCACATCGGCAACCATACCCCAGCCTAAGCGGGATCTTACACGGTCTTTCATACCGTCAAGGTCGGACGGTGAGCGATCACCCGATATAACTATCTGCTTGTTCATATCCAAAAGAGCGTTAACCGTGTGGAAAAATTCTTCTTGCGTGCTTTCTTTGCCGCAAATGAACTGAACGTCATCTATCATGAGTATATCGACTTCACGGAAACAGTGTTTGAAGGTCATTATATCGTTCTCACGAAGTGATTTTACAAACTGATACATGAACTTTTCAGCCGATAAATAAAGCACTTTACGTTCAGGCTGATGTTGTTGAACGTGCAAGGCGATAGCGTGCATAAGGTGAGTTTTACCAAGCCCTACACCGCCATGTAGGAACAATGGATTGTTGCCCTGAACAACCTCATTATTTTCCGCAACCGATTTAGCCGCCATAAAGGCAAGCTTGTTTGAATTTCCTACGACATAGTTGTCGAATGTGAACCTTCTATCTAGCGGTGAGGATATATTATTACTATTTTTCTCTAAGCCTATAACACCGATATTCTGACCTGTAACGTCAACTCCCGATGCTATAACGTTGCTATTGATAGGAGTTATTGTCGCCGTTTTATTAACGATGATATCAACCGAGTAAATAGATGCTTTTTGATTACGGCAAAGCTCTTTTATTCTGCTTAGATAGTTGTTAGCAATCCACTCACGGATAAATCTTGTAGGAGCTTCCAAAACGACCTCGCTGCCTTTCACATCAACAAGCCTCAAGTGGGAGAACCAGCTTTTATATGTAGCTGCACCGAATTCTTTTTTTAACTGCTCGGTTATTATTAGCCAACTATCATTAAAATCTATGTCGTTTTTTTTGTTTACTGCTGATTGCATAATTACCTTTGCTCCCATGGTAGATTGTATTTTTTCCAACCGTTTTTGTTTCCCCTATGTCCGTTTTCGTCTAAATCACCTTCAAAACCTCCGAATATATTATAACATTGAGTATAGCCGTGTTTAGTCATCTCGATTGCGGCATCTAGCGAGCGACCTCCCGTTTTGCATAAGAAAAAAATCGGTGAATCTTTTCCTATTTTATTTTGGTCTTCGACCTGATAAACGAATTTTTCGTTGATTTCCATAGTAGGGAAAACCCTCCATGGAATAAATATAGCCTGTTTTGATAAAACGCTTAAATTAGGAGTTCCTACAAGCGTCCACTCCGGTGCGGTTCTAACATCGACTAAAATAGCGCTAAAATCGTTTTTAAGTATGTCCCATGCTATATCAGGCTCCACCTCACCTGCACAACCCTTTGCAACTTTTGATTTAATTTTATTTGAAATAGAAGTTGGGTTGCCCATAAAGCTATCTTCCCTATGCGTTTTATCAGTTTTTATTTTTTTGATTGAATCTAACTGATTCCCTATGTGTCTTCCTATACCTATAAATGCCCCAAAGAAAGCTGTTAGTAAACTACTTTTTTTTAAAAATTTTCAAATAAAGTTATTGACAGAATCAAAAGTCAGGATATGTCTTGAGCTTAGTAAAAATAATTTTTTTTAGTTAAAATTTAAGTAAAAATTACCATTAACAACTTAACAAATAGTTCAATTTCAAGTTGAGCAAATCGGGTGTAAAATACTATGAGTAGAGATGAAAGATTAAAACGTTTACTTTATCAAAGTATCCATAGAGGATGTAAAGAAACAGATGCACTTTTAGGAAAGTTTGCGAAGAAATACCTTGAAACTTTTTCCGCCGAGGAAGTTGACCTTTATGAAAAATTTATTTCACAAGACGATTGGGATATTTACGCATGGATAACCGGCGCAAAAGATTTCCCCAAAGAGCATGAGAACAAAGTGACAAAAATGCTTCGGGAGTTTGATTTTGTGAAGGGTGAGTAGTTTATTTGTTAAATACCGCAATCTATAGACATCATATGAAAGAAAAAAGAAGTTGCTATAAGTGGAGATATTAAAATAAAATACAATAATATTTTTAATAAAGTTTTTATCAGTTTTTTCCTTTAAAACCATCCTTTGTAAATTTTGCCTTTTTTAGAAAAAAACGAGTAAAGTAAAAAATTATAATCGGAAAGGGTGTTCCGATTATAATAATTTGCGTTTTCAGACAAACTGCAATATCAATCCATGCTAACAAACATAAAAGCTGTATTGTAAAACAAATAATAACGCCTTTTGTAACGGCTTTTTGTTTTACGTATGATAAAATTCCTGCAATTAAAACCGGTAAATATGAGAATAATGATACCAAAGATATCATAAAAATAACAAAATATAATTCTGGCAAAGTGTAATACAAGTCCTTCATGAAAACAAAGCTAAACTATAATTGCAAATTAACGATATTTTATTTATAAAACATCTTTATGAAAATAAATACAAAAAAAATCTCAAATAATACCGTATTGTCGTCATTGCCCGAAGGTGCGGAGTCCATAGTGCTGTCGCAAATAGTATCGGATTGTGATAACGGTATTTTATATATTGCAAGAGATGACAAACGCATGGAACATGTATGTTCGGCTATGGAATATTTTTCTCCAAAATGCAGGATCATCAAAATACCTGCATGGGATTGTTTGCCGTATGACAGAGTCTCCCCAACCATACATACCGCAAATAAACGTACTGAGGCATTGTGTGAACTGACTTCATTAAAAAGCCGCAAGAATACTTTGATAATCACAACGGTTAATTCGATTTTACAAAGGATTCCTCCCAAAGAGGTTTTGTCGGATCTAACATTTGCGGCAAAGGCAGGTGATAAAATTAACCGTGAAAATTTAATCAAACACCTTGTTAAAAGCGGCTATATACGCTCACCAAATGCTAATGAGGCAGGTGAATTCGCTGTGCGTGGCAGTATAGTTGATATTTTGCCAAGCGGTAGCGAGGAAGGTATAAGGCTGGATTTTTTCGGTGAGGACTTAGAGAGCATCAGAAGTTTTGACCCTCTTACCCAGATAAGCGGAAAGAAAAAGAAAGAAATAAAGTTGATGCCTGCATCGGAAGTTATAATTGATGACGATACGATAAAGTGCTTTCGCAATGCTTACAGGGGAATATTCGGCACTGTCGCAGGTGATGACCCCTTATATGATGCAATTTCAGAAGGGCGACATTATGCAGGTATGGAACACTGGATGCCGTTATTTTATGAAAGGGTCGATACGTTATTCGATTATTTGCCCGATAGCATAATAGTTTCCGACCACCTGACGGAAGAAGCCGAAGATGAGCGTTATGTATTGATAAACGATTATTATGATGCCAGAAAAAATGCACAGAAAAACTCATTTGGCGAAGGTAGCCGCTATAACCCTATTTTGCCTGACTATCTTTATCTTGCTCAAAATGAATTATCAATAAAGATACAAGAACATAAGAATATAAAAATAAATCCTTTTAAACTCCCTGATGCGGAAAATATATATCAAATGCCGTTTAAGGCTGTCGATAACTTTTCCGTTATGTCAAAGACGACAAATACTAATTCTTTCGAGTTAATGAAGGATTATTTTACAGGCAATAATTCTCCCCGCCTGCGTAAGAAAAAGATAGTTTCCTGTTTTTCACAAGGCTCTATGGAGCGTATGAAAAATATGCTAAAAGAGCATGATTTTCATGTTGTAATTATAGATAAGTGGGAAGATGCCAAAGATGTGAAAGGCAAATCAATCGGGCTTACTGCTTTTGAGCTGGAAAGAGGTTTTGAATCTGATGATTTTGTAATAGTAAGTGAACAGGATATTATCGGTGAGCGTATCGGCAATCGCCGTACTACACGTAAAAAATCGGAAGAATATATTACGGAAGCCTCAACCCTTGCCGAAGGTGAGCTTGTAGTTCATAAAGAACATGGCTTAGGTCGTTTTGAAGCCTTGGAAACTATAGTAGTATCAGGCGAAAAACATGATTGTCTAAGAGTAATATATTTTGGCGGCGATAAGTTATACGTTCCCGTTGAAAATATTGACTGCCTCACTCGTTACGGTTCTGATGCCGAGCATATACAGCTTGATAAGCTAGGAAGCACAGCTTGGCAGGCACGAAAAGCCAAAATGAAAAACCGCATTAAACTTATTGCCGATGATTTGATTAAGGTGGCTGCGATGCGGGAGTTGAAAACCGCTCCTTATATGACTCCTATGGAAGGGGCTTATGATGAGTTTTGTGCAAGATTTCCATATTCTGAAACTGAAGACCAGCTTCGCTGCATTGAAGATGTTGCAAAAGATTTGGCCTCAGGCAGACCGATGGATAGGCTTATATGCGGTGATGTGGGATTCGGAAAAACGGAAATAGCCCTGCGTGCGGCATTTATTGCCGCAAGTGGCGATGACAATAAACAGGTCGCTATTATTGCACCAACCACCCTGCTTTGCCGTCAACATGCCAAGACTTTTAAGGACAGGTTTGCAGGTTTCCCGTTTGAAGTGAGGGATTTATCACGCCTTACAACTCCTAAAGACGCTAAGGAAACAAAGAAAGGATTGGAAGAAGGAAAAGTTGATGTAGTTATCGGCACTCACACCCTGATTTCAAAATCTATTAAATTTAAAAATCTCGGATTGGTGATAATAGACGAAGAACAGCAATTCGGAGTAGCCCAAAAAGAACGTTTCAAACAACTTCGTTCTGACATTCATATATTGTCATTATCCGCCACCCCGATTCCTCGCACGCTACAAATGTCATTAACGGGCATTAAAGATTTGAGTATTATAGCTACTCCTCCTGTAGATAGGCTTGCCATAAGAAGTTTTACTATGCCGTTTGACGGCGTGGTAATTAGAAATGCAATATTGCGTGAGCATTATAGGGGAGGCTCAACGTTTTTTGTAGTGCCTCGTATAAAGGATTTAGCGACATGTGAGGAGCAATTGCAAAAAATTGTGCCTGAAGTAAAACTCACAAAAGCACACGGCAAAATGACACCTGCACAACTTGACAACACAATGAACGATTTTTATGACGGTAAATATGACGTTCTGTTATCGACAAATATCATAGGTTCGGGCATTGACCTGCCGACGGCAAATACCATTATAATATACAAAGCCGATATGTTCGGACTGGCACAATTATACCAGATGCGTGGTCGTGTGGGGCGTAGTAAAACAAGGGCTTATGCTTATTTTACATTCCCGCCTAGGAGAACTCCTTCCAAAACCGCCCTAAAACGTCTGGAAGTTATCCAGAATATTGATTCACTCGGAGCCGGTTTCTCGGTTGCCAGCCATGATATGGATATTAGAGGATTCGGTAACATGTTAGGTGACGAGCAGTCGGGTAACGTAAAAGAAGTAGGTATTGAACTTTATCAGGAAATGTTGCGTGAGGCAGTTGAAAACGCAAAAGCCGTCGCTAACCACGAGCCTGAAAATGAAAGCTGGAGTCCGTCAATAAATCTCGGTATTTCGGTTTTAATTCCTGATGATTACGTGTTGGATATTGAACTTCGCCTCGGATTATATAAGCGTATCGCTAATATGACTACGGAAGACCAACTTGAAGAAATCGCCGTGGAGATGATAGACCGATTCGGCAAATTGCCAAAAGAAGTGGAAAACCTGTTGGATATCATGAAAATAAAACAGCAATGTTTAAGAGCCGGAGTATCTAAAATAGATGCCGGACCAAAAGGAATTATACTTTCATTTCATAATAATAAGTTCAAGAATCCCGATGCCCTCATTAATTTTATAGCAAAAAATCCTCTGAAAACCAAAATACGTGGCGACCAGAAGCTTGTCCTATTGCATGAATGGAAAGACGCTAATGAAAGATTGAAAGGAACTCGCAATTCATTAGAAAAAATTGTTGAGTTGGCGGCTTGATTTCAAATTTTATTGACATTTTTTAATCAGTTGATACTTATTGTATGTCATATAACCATTCAAAAGTTAACAGACTATGAAAAATAAATATCAGACCAAAGAAAGTGCTGAAAAAGATAAAACATTAAAGGCATATATTGATAAAGCAGAAGCTTCTAATGAGAAATTTAGAAAAGCCGAAGATGCCGACATTGCAAAACAAAGTAAGGCTTTGAGTGAGTTAAATCAGTGGTTAACTAAAGAAATTGAAAAAGATAATTCTCCACCAAAAAGAATCAGAACGGTGACTTTTGATTCAAATGAAAGCAATCCGACCAAGAAAGCTAGATCAGAAAGCTCGGAGGAAATTCTGCATAAAATGGGAGAAACTCTCTACGCACAGATGGTTGTTTTAAATAGAGCCGTTAATAACGGAAGCATTGGCGAGCAAGTCTCCGAACAATATCGCAAAGAGATAGAGAGTTCCGTAAAAAGTTTCAGTTATGCTCAAAAAGTAAAAGATACAAAAAGTTTGGGGTTGCTGAAAAAAAGACCGGTCAGCGAAAACGGAGCAAGGTCGTTTGTCGATTTAACGCAAGACTCCGACAGCGAAATATCTATAGGTTAATACTTGATAAAATTATCTTGGAAAGCTTGTCTGCGACATCTTTTTTTGACATTTTATCCCATGTTTCTATATTGCATTTTGATACTAACGAAACGGTGTTCGTCTCGGAGCCGAAAACTCCTTTACTAACGTCATTAGCAAGTATGTAGTCGCAACCTTTATTGATTAGTTTTGTCTTGGCATTTTCAAGCAGATTTTCAGTTTCGGCAGCGAAGCCTACTACAATTTTTGGACGCATTTTATGGTTACTTATTGTCTTTAATATATCCGGTGTCTTTACAAATCTGATATCAAGATAATTTTTATCTGATGTTTTCTTCATTTTTTGAGAGTGTTTCTGTTCGGGTTTCCAGTCACAGACGGCGGCAGCACTCACAAAGATATCTGCAGGTAGTGAATTTTCAACCGACGTTAGCATCTCTTCTGCCGATTCCACGCTAATTACATTAACATTCTCAGGTGGCGGAATATTTACCTTGCCGGATATCAAGGTAACATTGACACCATTTTCCTGTAGTGCTTGTGCTATAGCGTGTCCTTGCTTACCCGAAGAATCGTTTGTTATGTAGCGTACAGGGTCAATCCGTTCAATGGTAGCACCGCTTGTAACTATGGCTTTAAGCATTATTGAAGTAATCCTCTACAACTTTTATGATATTTTCAGGCTCTGCCATTCTACCCTGTCCTTTTTCACCACAAGCAAGCTCTCCCGATTCCGGCTCAATTAGCCTCGCCCCGTCTCCAAGTAATAGGTTAACATTGCGTTGTACAGCATTGTTTTTCCACATTAAATGATTCATTGCAGGTGCTATAAATATGTCTTTGTCAGATGCAAGTAAAATGGTGCTTGCAAGGTCATCGGCAAGACCGTTTGCCATTTTTCCGATTATATCGGCACTTGCCGGAGCTACTAATATCAAGTCTGAATCTCTTGAAAGCCTGATATGCCCCATTTCAGTTTCGTCTTTTAGGCTAAATACATTGTCATAAACATTATTTTCGCTAATTGACGCAACGGACATAGGTGTAACGAACTGTTTTGCACCGTCTGTTAACACGCATGTTACATCAAAAGTTTTTTTCCTTAAAAGCCTTATCAATTCCAATGATTTATAGGCAGCAATGCTTCCTGTTATAATAAGTAATATTTTTTTGTTCATAATATTAACTTGCTTCAACGAATTTTTTCATTAACAATAGGTCTTATTTACAACATTTTTATTACTATGTATATGAACTTTTGTAAGTTTTTAGCCATCATTATATTATTTGCCGGCAATGCAAGTGCTGAAGAATTAAAAGCTCTTGATGTTTTACATATAAATAATTCAAAAAAAGAGCTTATAAGGTTTGATGTTGAATTAGCCGATACCGAGGAAGAACAGATAAAAGGTCTGATGTACCGTACATCAATGCCGGAAAATCAGGGAATGTTGTTTGTTTTCAAGCAGCCAAAAATAGTTAATATGTGGATGAAAAACACATTTATTCCGCTGGATATTTTATTTATTAATGAAAATGGCGTGATAAAAAAAATCGTTAAAAATGCCACACCACATTCATTAAAAACATTATCATCGGACGTTAGTGTTATTGCGGCACTTGAAATAAATGCTATGATGACCGAAAAGCATTTTATTGAAGTTAATGATGTGGTTTTGCATCCGTTTTTTAATAATATTGAAGATTTGAATGTTAATTAAACGTATATTAGGCAGTAAAACATCGAAGGTTGCAAAGGTTGCTAATAAGTTTCTGGTGGTTTTTGTTGTATCTTTTATATTCTGGGCTATCGGTCTGAATGTTTTTGTCAAAAACATTCCTATGGAAGCCGAGGACAAAGAGAGCCAAACCGATGCAATAGTTATACTGACAGGCGGCACTCAAAGATTTGAGGAAGGCTTAAAGCTGTTAGCTCATGAGAAAGCCGGAAAGCTATTTGTGTCAGGAGTCGGTGAAGATGCTACATTGCCTAACCTGCTTTTACTATCAGGATATGTTCCGGCTAGCATAAGCAGTATTGCCAAAAATATCGAGTTGGGATATGCGGCAAAAAGCACTAAAGGCAACGCTGAAGAAGTATATCAATGGGTTGTCGGTAACGATATAAAAAGCATTAGACTGGTAACGGCAAATTACCACATGGCAAGAAGTAAAATAGAGTTTGACAGAAAAATGCCTGACATAAAAATAATACCCAATCCTATATTGCCCGATCAGTTCCGGTTGGAAAAATGGTATCTGAATCCGGTAATGAGGAAGGTAATAATTTCCGAATATAATAAATATCTTGTTACAAAAATAGGATTTTCGGTATAAGCTATGATAATAATACGTTCCGTTTTATTTAATATATACTTCCCGTTATGGACATATACATTAGCAATTGTAGCTTCGCCTTTTTATCTGGCTCCACAACATATAGCCTCAAAGATAGGTCATATATGGTCTACGGGAATTATGATAGGTTTGAAATATATTTGCGGTATAACTTACGAAATACACGGGTTGGAGAATCTCCCCAAAGAGCCTTATGTAATTGCCTGTAAACACCAATCGGCATGGGATACGGCTATATTTTTGAAGCATATAAACGGTCCGGCATATATTTTAAAAAAATCCTTGTTGAACGTACCTTTATTCGGTAGGTACTTAAAAACCATGTGTATGATACCTGTTGACAGGGAGGGAGGGTCTGCCGCATTAAAACAGTTACAAAAAGATGTAAATGACAGGTTGGAAAAAGGGCGTTGTGTAATAATATTCCCTGAAGGCACAAGGACGGCGGTAGGCGAAAGAGTTAAGTATCAGCCCGGAATTGCCTTTATATATAAGGATATGAAGCAGAACATACCTGTTGTACCCGTTGCCCTAAATTCAGGAAAATTCTGGGGGCGCAACTCGTTTAAAAAGAATCCGGGTGTTATAAAAATGCATTACCTAGAGCCTATATATCCGGGACTGGACCGGAAGGAGTTCATCAAAAAACTTGAAGATACGATTGAAACTAAATCGGCACAGTTGTAGTAATGTCTGCTATAAAAAACAGAGAACTTCTTAAGCGTGGCAGGAGTTATTTAACAGAATTTATTGAAATAATTATCTGTATCGGTTAACTAATCCGATGATAATTTTATAAAGTAATCTTTAACATCCTTTGTTGACCAGTCAAACTCGCCATATACCCTTGCTACTTCAAAGCCGTCCTTGTTTACTATAATAGTTGTGGGTAACGCTCGAAGTTTTAGTGACCGGAAAGATTCACCGTTATTATCCAAATATATACCGAGGTTTTTTATATTCGTGTCCGTATAGAATTTTTTTACGGCATCTATCCCTTTAAAATCAACCGATATGGGTATTACCTCGGCATTTAATCCCGATATATTATCATGCAGCTTTGACAATGACGGCATTTCTTGAACACACGGCACGCACCATGTTGCCCAAAAATTAATTAAAACAACTTTACCCGAATAGTCGTTTAAGCTATTAATATTGTTGTTTTCGTCTACAAACTGAATGTCGTTAATTGCTATTGGCTCTTTATGCTCATAATCTGCCAGACTTTTTGCAATTACTTTTTGGCTTGATAAAACAATAATAAATATGAATAAAACAATTTTTTTGTACATATGTTGATACTTAAATTAAACTTAATACACGATACATTATAGAGTATAAAGGTCTATAGGGCAAAAGCTATGATAAAAACAAATAAAAATCCGTTATGGGGAGGTCATTTTGATAACGGCCCTTCCGAGATAATGGAAAAGATAAACGAATCTATTAGTTTTGACAAAAAGCTGTATGAATATGATATAAAAGGTTCGATTGCCCATTGTGATATGCTGGTAAAGAAGAAAATACTCACCCAGCCCGAAGGCAAAATGATTGTAAAAGGTCTTAACCAGATTAAAAAAGAGATATACAGAGGGAAGTTCGTATTCAAAACTCAGCTTGAAGATATTCACATGAATATAGAATCCCGTCTTCACGACATCATCGGAGATGTTGCCGGAAAGCTGCACACCGCCCGTTCAAGGAACGATCAGGTAGCAACCGATTTCAGGCTGTATGTAAGGGACGCACTGGACGTTACGGAGGCAACTTTAAAGAATCTGCAAAAAGCACTTATTAAACGTGCTAATGAACATTCTTCAACAATAATGCCCGGATTTACCCACCTTCAGACCGCCCAGCCTGTTACCCTTGGTCATCATTTGATGGCTTATGTCGAGATGTTCGGCAGAGATAGGAGTCGTGTAAAAGACGCTCGTAACAGAATGAACGAATGTCCGCTAGGGGCTGCGGCACTTGCGGGAACTTCCTTCCCTATTGACAGGAAGGCAACGGCAAAATCATTAGACTTTAAATGTGCTACCGCAAATTCTATTGATTCTGTTTCCGACAGGGATTTTGCACTGGAATTTCTAAGTACCGCATCAATTATATCCATGCATTTATCAAGATTGGCAGAAGAGGTAGTTATCTGGTCGAGTGCCGATTTTAATTTTATAAAACTTTCCGATGCGTTTACGTCGGGAAGTTCGATAATGCCGCAAAAAAGAAACCCTGATGCCGCAGAATTAGTAAGGGCAAAAAGCGGCAGGATATACGGCTCGTTATTTGCCCTTTTAACTGTGATGAAAGGTCTTACCCTCACTTATAGTAAGGATATGCAGGAGGATAAAGAGCCTGTGTTCGATGCGGCGGAAAACCTTTCTTTATGCATAAACGCTATGGCAGGTATGATAACGGATATGAACGTAAATAAAGAAAAAATGAAGGAGGCGGCAGGTAGGGGATATTCAACCGCTACCGATTTAGCGGACTGGCTTGTTCAGAATTTGGGAATTCCTTTTAGGCAATGTCATTCAATTGCCGGAAGGGTCGTAAAACTGGCGGAAGAAAGGGGGTGTAAATTAGAAGAAATCCCTCTTGAAGATATGCAGCAGATAGAGCCTAAGATAACTGAAGGTATTTTAAAGGTTTTAAGTGTCGAAAGCTCCGTTAAAAGCCGTACAAGCTATGGCGGAACCTCTCCTGAAAATGTAGAAAAAGCTATAAAAGAGGCAAAGAAGAAATATGAATTATAAAAAATTATTAGCAGTATTATTTATTTGTTTTACGGTTTGTTCTTGTGGAATAAAGGGTGATTTGTACTTACCTGATGACAAGCAAGAGGAAAGCGGCAAATAACACAAAAAGAGGCAAAGGTGACAAAAGGAAAAAAAGATAATTACAAGGTTCTGGCATTAAAATACAGACCTGATAATTTTGATGACCTAATCGGTCAGGAAGTTTTGGTGCGTACTATAACTAATGCTATCAAAACAAATCGTATAGCCAATGCCTTTTTACTTACGGGTATAAGGGGAGTCGGTAAGACTACTACGGCTCGGATTATTTCCCGTGTTTTAAACTGTGTAGGTAAAGACGGCAAAGGCGGTGCTACCGCAAGCCCATGCGGGGTGTGTGTTAATTGTATAGAAATTAAGGAAGACAGACACCCGGACGTACTCGAAATGGACGCTGCAAGCCATACAGGGGTTGATGATATCCGTGAGATAATTGACAATTCCAGATACTTGCCGACTACTGCCCGTTATAAGATATATATTATTGACGAGGTTCACATGCTTTCAAAAAATGCGTTTAACGCATTATTGAAAACATTAGAAGAACCCCCTTCCCATGTAAAATTTATTTTTGCCACAACCGAGATACGCAAAATTCCTGTTACAATTCTGTCAAGATGCCAGCGTTTTGATTTAAGGCGGATTGATAATGAGATACTCGTTCCGTTCCTGCAAAAAGTATCGGAAAAAGAAGGGGCTGATGTTGATAAGGAAGCCATAGAGATGATAGCCCATGCATCGGAAGGCTCGGTGCGTGATTCGCTTTCATTATTAGATCAAGCAATTTCACATTCAGGCGACAAGATTACCGCCAAGATGGCACAGGATATGTTGGGTCTTGCCGATAAAGGCAAAATAATCGATATATTCGATTTTATTGCTAAGGGTGATATTGAAAATGCTCTTGGTGCATTGAAAGATTTATATGATGCCAGTGCCGATCCTGTTTTAGTCCTGAATGACTTACTGGAGTTTTCTTATATCGTTACAAAGCTGAAAATTATTCCTAATCTGAATGCTACGGGTTTTATTCCTGAAAATGAATTTAAAAGAGCAAAAGAAATAGCGGAAAAACTTGACATGCCTTATCTTACGAGATGTTGGCAGATGTTATTAAAAGGGCTGAATGAGGCAAAAACCGCTCCTAACACATTTAATGCGGTTGAAATGATAATGATACGCCTTGCTCATTTATCAAACCTCCCCTCACCTGCTGCCCTGATTAAGAAAATGCAGAACTCCGATTCTCCCGCTCCGACAGGCGGAGGAAGTAAAACAGGCGGTTCTTATGGTATGCAGTCAGCACAACATGCTTATCAGCCTCAGTCAATGCCGCAAAATGAGGTTGAAGGCGAGCCTGTTGCTTACATTCACAACTTTGAAGAACTAGTTGAATTGTTTAAAATAAATAAAGAAGCGTTAATTCATAGTTGGCTGGTATCAGATGCGAGCTTGATAAGCTTTAAACAAGGCAGACTGGAATTGAGCCTTACAGCCGAAATACCTTCTGATTTTCCACAGCGTGTCAGTGGGCATTTAAGAAACTGGACAGGACAAAACTGGGTTGTTGTAGCCTCAAATAAAGCAGGCGCACCAAGTTTGCTGCAACAAAAGATAAATGAAGAAAAAAATCTTAAAAAAGAACTATCCAAGCACCCTAATGTTAATAAAATACTGGAATTATTCCCCGGTGCGTATATAAGTAAAGTAGAGGAAAAATAGTATAAAAGGGCAAAACTCATGAACATTCAACAAATGATGAAGCAAGCACAGAAGATGCAGAAAAAAATGGAAGAGATGCAACAGCAGCTTGCCCAAAGTGAATATGAAGGTACATCAGGCGGCGGTTTAATTAAAGTTACGGTTAGCGGCAAAGGAGAGCTGAAGAAATTAAAGATAGACCCTTCGCTAATTGACCCTGAAGATCCTGAAGTTCTGGAAGATTTAATTGTTGCCGGTTTTAACAATGCAAAAAAAGACGCCGATGATGCACAATCGGAAGCCATGTCCGGTGCTATGGGCGGAATGGGGCTTCCTCCAGGTTTCAAGATGCCTTTTTAATTAGGTTTTGTCTGCTCTCTTTGGGATAAAACCAATTTTCTTATAAGGTATATATGCAGGATAATGACATTGAGAAATTAATATATTTACTGGGCAAACTTCCCGGTCTTGGCAAAAGATCTGCAAGGCGTGCCGTATTACATCTTGTTCAGAACAAAGAATCTCTAATGATTCCCTTGGCTGATTCTATAGCGAGTGCCGCCGATTCAATAAAAATCTGCGATGAATGCGGAAATGTCGATAGCTCCAACCCATGCCACATATGCACAGACCCCAAAAGGCAAAATGATAATATATGTGTAGTAGAAGAGGTTTCAGACCTTTGGGCAATTGAACGCAGCAATATGTATCGCGGGACTTACCACGTTCTGGGAGGAACATTATCAGCGATAGACGGTCGTGGACCTGCGGACTTGAACATTGAGAAACTTATCATAAAAGCTTCAAATGACGATATAAACGAAATCATTTTAGCGACAAACGCAACTGTTGAGGGGCAAACTACGGCTCATTATATAACCGAGCGTTTAAAACATCTGAACATACAAATAACTCAAATAGCCCATGGTATTCCGATGGGCGGAGAGCTTGAATATCTTGATGACGGAACACTTGCCACGGCATTAAAAGCGCGACGCTCTTTTTGAGTTTTCAGTTAATTACAAGTAATAAGTATTAGATAAACATAAAAAAAGAAGAAAATGAAAGGCATTATTTTAGCAGGAGGATCGGGAAGCAGACTAGCCCCGATAACAAGAACAATAAGCAAGCAGGTTATTCCGCTTTACGACAAGCCTATGATTTTTTATCCGCTATCAACCTTAATACTGTCTGGTATAAAAGACATATTAATAATAAGTACGCCACGTGATTTACCATCAATTGTAAGATTATTGGGTGACGGTTCTAAATTAGGTATATCCATATCATATAAAGAACAACCAAAACCGGAAGGCATTGCACAGGCGTTTTTAATCGGTGAAGAATTTATAAACAACTCCCCTGTGTGTCTTATTTTGGGTGATAACGTTTTTTATGGACAAGGCTTGTCTAATAAACTTAGCGAAGCTTCAAAGTTAAACAAAGGTGGGCTTGTATTCGGCTATCACGTAAAAGACCCTGAACGCTACGGCGTTGCCGAGTTTGATAAAAATAAAAAAGTCATCTCTATTGAAGAAAAACCCAAACAACCAAAATCAGCATGGGCAGTAACAGGCTTGTACTTTTATGACTCACAGGTCGTTCAAATAGCAAAAAACTTAAAGCCGTCAGCACGTGGCGAGCTTGAAATAACCGATGTTAACAACGAATACCTGAAAAAAGGTCAGTTGAATGTCGAGCTATTCGGGCGAGGAATGGCATGGCTTGATACGGGTACGCCTCAATCGCTGCTAAATGCATCAAATTTCGTCCATACCGTTGAAGAACGCCAAGGGCTAAAAATAGGCTGTATTGAAGAAGTTTCATACAGAAAGAATTTTATTGATAAAACACAGCTTATGGCTTTAGCAGGTGAATATAAAAACAATGAATACGGTGAATATTTGAACCGGTTAGCCAATGAATAAAAAATATATAATCATCGGAAAAAACGGACAAGTAGGCTCTAATCTTGTCCGGCTTTTGGGAAATAACGCAATCTCATATTCACACAGCGATTGTGACTTTAAAAACCTAACGCAAGTAACTAATTTATTAAAAGAAACCGACATTAAGGCAATCTTTAATGCTTGTGCCTATACAAATGTAGATGCCGCTGAAACCGAGTATGACGAAGCAATTGCCGCCAACTGTGAAATACCCGACACGCTGGCAAAATTTTGTAAGGAAAAAGACATACCGCTTGTGCATTACTCAACAGATTATGTGTATAGCGGCGATGGAACGGCTCCCAATAAAGAGGAAGATGCCCCCTCCCCTTTGAACAAATACGGGCAAAGCAAGCTAGACGGGGAAAAACGAATAATTGCAAGCGGCTGTAAATACCTGATATTCAGAACCTCGTGGGTATATGACCTACATGGAAAGAATTTCCTTACCACCATGCTACGCCTTGCCAAAGAACGTGAGGGCCTATCTATAGTATCAGACCAAGTCGGTTCGCCGACATATGCACTAGACCTAGCGGAAAAATCTATTGAAGCATTTGAAAATGCACTAAAAAAAGATTCGTTTCCATCGGGTGTATATAATTTATGTAATAGCGGCGAAACAAACTGGCATGAATTTGCCGAAAACATTTTTGATAATGCCAAAAAGCATGGTATTGCTTTAAAAATAAAAGAGGTAAAAAAAATAACCGCTTGTGAATATCCGACTCCCGCAAAACGCCCTTTAAATTCAAGATTAGATTGCAGTAAGGCTAAATCTGTACTAAACACTCAAATGCCCGATTGGAAAGACAGCTTAGAAAAGTGCATGGAGAAATTAATTGAAAATACAAACAACACCGATAAAAGACCTGTTAGTTGTTGAACTTGACGTTCATGGTGATGAGCGTGGCTTTTTTGTGGAGCGTTTCCATTTTGAAAAATTTTCGGAACTTGGATTACCGACAATTTTTCCGCAAGACAACCACTCCCGTTCCGCCCCTAACGTACTTCGAGGAGTTCATTACCAACACACACCTGCACAAGGCAAATTAGTCGGAGTAATAAGGGGCAGAATTTGGGACGTTGCCGTTGATATACGCCCTGAGTCTGAAACATTCGGGCAATATTTCGGCATTGAACTTGATGATATTAACGGCAAATTGCTATGGATTCCTGCCGGATTTGCACATGGCTTTTGCGTACTATCCGATGATGTTGCAGACGTATATTATAAAGTAACGTCCGCCTATAATCCGCAAGGTGAATCGGGCATTGCATGGAACGACCCTGAATTAAGTATTGACTGGCCGCTAAAAAATCCGATAATTTCAACAAGAGATACAAAACAACAAAGTTTTAAACAATATAAAAACAATCTTCCCGACCGGAATTAACATAATAATTAATTGAATTTTAATGCAAAAAGATATGACTGATACGCAGCAATCAGAGTATAGTGTTAGTGTGGTTATGCCCTCATACCATACCGGCCCTGTGATTATACGTGCCATAAAATCAGTTCTGTCGCAAAAGTATTTGAAAGAGCTTATAATAGTTGATAACGGCAATTCGGATTATGTACGTGGAAAAATAGAGGAATATTCGCTAAAGCATGATGCGATACATATAATATCGGGACAGGGAAATATCGGCTTTGCAAGGGCGTGTAATTTAGGTGCGCATGAAGCTAAGGGGAATTATCTGCTTTTTTTAAATCCTGACTGTATATTGCCTACAAATTCATTCCAAAAAATCATAAACGAAATAGAAAAAGATGATGATGTGTGGTTGGCAGGGTGTAAGCTTGTCAACCCTAACGGCAGCGAACAAAAGGGTAATCGTCGCAACTTACTGACTTTCAAAAGCCTTGCGGCAGAATGGTTCGGTTTACACCGATTTTTGAATATACCGAGATTCGAACTGGGTAAAACACATATATCAAACAAGAATAATTATGTACCTGCCATATCAAGTGCGTTGATGATGATATCACGGGATAAATTCAATCAAATCGGCACTATGGACAAAAGCTACTTTGTGCATATTGAAGACCTCGACCTTTGCTTTAAGGTAAACCAGATGGGAGGAAAAATAGCGTTTTTATATGAGCTGGAAGTAGTACGGTACGGAACTAGCGATGATATTACCAAATTAAACTTGAATAAACATCGAGCAAAAGGTCTGGCATATTATTTTAGAAAAAATTTTAACGGGGCTTATTTTCCGGGTGCTATATTACTCATATGGATAATAATATATCTTCGCTTTTTCTTTCAGGCATCATTTTATTTGCTCAAGAAAATAAAAAATAAATTCTGTAATCCGTTCCTGACCAAAGACGAAATAAAATGCTATAAATCCTTTGTTGAAAGCTATAAGGAATTTGAAAAAGAATGCAAAGATATACCCAAAGACTCTAAATACAATATCTCTAACCGCTCACCCGTACTAATCACCGATACGGAGTCTGAAACGGGAATATCAATTTTACGGAGATTGTTAGCTGCTAATATTGATGTGGTTGCACTATATAAAAACAATTATATAGACATATACCACCCAAAATTAGTATGGATAAAGTCCGATATAAATAATAAAAATTTGGATTTGCCAAAAAACACTACGGTGAAAACGGTGTTTTATACGTCGAATTTTGATTATATCGCACCGTTTTTAGAAAAATTTGCGGCAATAGGCACAAAAAGAATAATCATCTGCTGTCCGCTAAATGCGTCCAATAAAAAGGATATCATTGAAAAGGACATATCACGCATCTGTAGCAAAAAAGAGATAGATTATACCATTTTAAAAACCCCGATAGTATATGGTCTGGGAGCGAATATATATTTTTCCCCGATTCATGAGTTTATTAAAAAATTCGGCAGATTTCCGGTTAAACGTTCTAATTTTAAGATATACTCGCCAATTCACGCAGATGACCTCGCTATATCAGCAATTAAGATACTAAATTTCAAAGAAACATATGGCAAGAGCTATAACCTTATCGGAAGTGATAAGGAGTTAAGCTATAAAAAAATGATTGAAAAGATTTTCAAGTCATTAAATAAAAAGCAAAAAATAAGCAACTCACGTTTTTGGTTACTTTTTTATAAACTTTATACAAAATTTACTAACTCAAAAGATATCAATACCGATATCCGAAAATATAAGGAAGAACGCTTTATAATAAATTCCGATGAGGCAAAAAAAGATTTTGATTTTTATGCGGGCAGTTTTCTTGAGGCATCAAATAAAGATTTAGGAATAGACAAAACATGACAATATTAATAACCGGTGCGGCAGGTTTTATCGGATACCACGTGGCAAAAAAACTGCTGGAACGTGGTGAAAAAATCATCGGCATTGATAACCTGAATGATTATTATGACGTAAATTTAAAAAAAGACAGGCTGGAACTTTTAAAGCAAAGCATTAATTTTGCATTTTATCACACTGATATATCAGGTGCAAACGTAATCAACGATATTGCAAGCAAGCATCGTGACATCAATAAAGTTGTTCATTTAGCGGCACAGGCAGGAGTGCGTTATTCTCTGGAAAATCCGTTTGCATATATTAACAGTAATCTTGTCGGTCATGCGGTTATATTGGAAATGTGCCGTAATTTAGATAATTTCGAGCATCTGGTATATGCAAGCTCAAGCTCGGTTTATGGTGGAAATACCAAATTACCGTTTTCAACTAAAGATTCGGTAGACCACCCTCTTTCATTATATGCGGCAACTAAAAAAGCTGATGAATTATTAAGCCATAGCTATAGTCATTTGTATAACATACCTACAACCGGATTGAGGTTTTTTACAGTTTACGGTTCTTGGGGCAGACCTGATATGGCAACGTTTTTATTCACAAAAGCTATATCTGAGGGAAAGCCGATAGATGTATTTAACAACGGTGATATGCGAAGAGATTTTACATATATTGACGATATAGTAGAAGGCACTATATCGGCACTTGATAATCCGCCATCGGGCAAGCCTCCTTATAAGGTTTACAATCTTGGTAATAACACTTCTGAGAACCTTATGGACTTTATCGGAATAATAGAAGAATCACTTGATAAAAAAGCTGAAATTAACTTTAAACCGATGCATATCGGTGACGTTAAAGAGACATATGCCGACATTGAAGATACTAAAAAAGATTTAGGATTTTCTCCTAAAACCACAATCAGGCAAGGTTTACCTAAATTTATCGAGTGGTATAAGTCTTATTATTCAAAATAGATGTTTTCATTATCCGAATTTTAATTATATTGTTATAGAAGACTCTGCAAAGGGCGGTAAAAACTCCCTCTCCCTTTGGGAGAAGGAACTAGGATTTGAACTTTACTACCTTTTGCAGAGGTTTTATAATAGAACCTGAAATAAGTTCAGCATTGCAAAAAATTATAAAAAACCAATTAATGGGATATTCCGTAAAAAATACAATTAAGGAACAAAATGAAAGCACAAAAAGTCGAACAAACCCTTCCAACTTGGGACTTATCAGCACTTTATCCGAGTAAAGAATCAGGTGAGTTAAAAAGCGATATAAAAAATGTCGAAGATAGAGCGAAGCGTTTTCAAAAAATATTTGAAGGAAAGATAAAAGGCTTAGACGGCAAAATGCTTGCATCTACAATAAGAGAATATGAGGAGATAGAAGAAACGCTGGGTCGCCTGCACAGCTTTGCTTATTTGCTTTATGCCGAGAACATATCTAGTCAGGAAAATTCCGCCTTCTACCAAAATATCTCGGAAAAAATCACGGAAATATCTTCTTTGATTTTGTTCTTTGAACTGGAGATAAATAAAATCAGCGATAAAGAGATGGATAAAAAACATTCCTCATCTTCAGAGCTTAAAAAATATCAGCCGTGGATTCGTGATGTAAGAGTTATGAAGCCTTACCAGCTATCGGACGAAGTGGAAAAAATTCTTCATGAAAAAAGCATAACAAGCCGTCAAAGCTGGCACAGGCTATTTGAAGAAACTATGGCCGATTTAAGGTTTCCGTTTGATGACAAAAAACTGACGGCAGCAGAAGTTATGAACTTTATGTCGTCAAAAAATGAAGATGAACGAAAAAAAGCCGCCAAGTCGGTTGGAAAAACTCTTGGAGAAAACATCAAGAAATTCGCCCTGATTACTAACGTTCTGGCTAAAGATAAAGAAATAAACGATAGGTGGAGAAAATTCTCAAAACCGATATCTTCAAGGAACTTGGCAAATCTGATTGAAGACGAGGTGGCAGAGGCATTAATCAACTCGGTAAAGAAAAACTATGAGAAACTCGGACATCGTTATTATAAAATAAAAGCCGGAATGTTCGGTAAAAAACAGCTTGATTACTGGGATAGAAACGCCCCCCTTCCTGATGATAAATCTGAAAAAATATCATGGAATGACGCTGTTGAAACAGTAATAGAAGCATATTCCGATTTCTCACCCGAAATGGCAAAGATAGGTAAACGCTTTTTTGATGAGAACTGGATAGACGCACCTGCTCGTGAGGGAAAGGACTCGGGAGCATTCTCGCACCCTACGGTTCCATCGGCACACCCTTACATATTAATGAACTTTCAGGGCAAGATACGTGATGTAATGACGCTCGCCCACGAGCTTGGACATGGCGTACACCAATATCTGGCAGCCGGACAAGGTGCTTTAATGGCAAGCACGCCTTTAACGTTAGCAGAAACTGCATCGGTATTTGGTGAACAGCTTACCTTTAGAAAGTTACTGGAAAGACAAACAAGCGAGCAGCAAAAGAAAATCATGATAGCTAACAAAGTTGAGGATATGCTCAACACCGTTGTACGTCAGATAGCATTTTGTGAATTTGAACGTCAGGTTCATGACGAGAGAAAGAACGGCGAAATACCGGCGGAAAGGCTCTGCGAGATTTGGCTTGGAGTTCAAAAAGAATCACTAGGTCCTGCTATAAAATATGACGATGAATACAAGTATTTCTGGTCATACATACCGCACTTTGTACATACTCCTTTTTATGTCTACGCATATGCATTCGGCGATTGTCTGGTCAACTCGCTATATAAAGTTTATCAGGATAAACCTGACGGATTTGTAGATAAATACATAGAAATGTTAAAAGCAGGCGGAACGCTACGCCATAAGGAATTATTAGAACCGTTCGGATTAGATGCGAGCAACCCTAAATTCTGGCAAGGCGGTCTGGATATTATTTCAGGCTTTATTGATGAGATTGAGTAATTTGCCCCTGCTTTAATTCACGTATTATAAAACGAGCCGGATTGACTGCGTCAATGATTTTTTTATCAACGGGTAACGGCTCGTTATTTATCATGCATGCTATAATTTCACCTGCAATCGGGCAGCCTGTTATTCCCCTTGAGCCAAACCCCGTTGACACATATAGCCCCTTATAGTAAGCCCCATCAGGATAATTCTTATTAACTTTACCGTGTTTTAAATCTGCATAATCTTTAAGAAACGACTCTCTGTCGGCAACCGCACCAATCATGGGTCTTCTGTCCGGTGAAGTTGAACGCAAGGCAGTTTTTGCCCCAACTATGCGGCAAGACTCGGCATTTATAATTTTATTTAAATTACGAGTGTTTATATCATTATCTTCAGAGGTAACATTAAGATTTAAATTCTCTTTATCGTATGTAGCTCCTATATAATTTATACCGTCAATTGTAGGTATGACATACCCACCTTCGTAACATAGTACTTTACCGGTTCTTATCTCATCTGAAATTACATGCGTCACCTGCCCTCTTACAGGAGTAAGAGGCAGCCGGTCGGTTTGTGAAAATTTGTTAGCATCATTAGAGTTCGCAATAACAACAACATCAGATTCGCAAATTATATTTCCGTCCTGACTGCTTACAGTCCACTTATTATTTCCTTCATATAGACTAAGTGCTTCCGAATTAAGTATTATTTCTACATTATCTTTATATGCTTGTATATTTGAGCGACAAAAATCAACAGGACTCAACCAGCCTCCTTGTTTAATATGCAGAACACCGTCTAAGAGTTTATGACCTATAACTTCGCTTGCTTGAGCGGCTGATAATTTTTCAATCAACTCTTTATTTATTACCAGTTCTTCAATGTTTTTGTTAACCTTGTCGGAGGATAACTCAAAAACACCGCATAGGTCTGATTTTACGTTAAAATGTTTTTTAAGTTCGTTTAGATGATTAACCGTATATAAGAATCCTGCAAGAAAGAATTTTCCTATGATATCATTTTTATGGGAAATAAGTGGACTTATTATAGCTGCCTCATTGCCTGATGCTTCGGCGGCGAGTCCGTCATTTCTTTCAATAAGTTTTACCCTCCAGCCTCTTTTTGCCATGCTATAGGCAACCGATGTACCTGCCAGACCACCGCCTATTACGGTAGCACATAAATTTTTATATTCCACGCACGGGATATTATACCAAGGTTGCTTCATTTCATGGTCAGAGCTTTATTATTCTCCAAATTTTTCCTTAAAATAACCCTTTATAAAAGTTGCCGAAGCAATATCCCTTGCCGTAAATCCGTTATTGTTCCTTATCTCTACATCGGCTCCGGCTTTAATAAGCAGCTTTACCACATCAAGGTTATGAGATATAGAAGCTCTGTGTAGCGGTGTATTGCCTTCTTTATTCTTTGCGTTAATATTAACACCTTTATTTATCAATAGCTCCACAACGTCCGGATAGCCATAATAACAAACTCTGTGTAAAGGAGTATTTCCCCTATCGTTGATTGCCTCTTTATCCGCACCGCATTTAATTAACAACTCAACAACATTTTTACAGCCGTGAGAGGCGGCTTTATGCAAAGCGGTGTTGCCGGATTTATTTCTTAAATTTACATCAACATTATAGGTAAGAAGGCATTCAAGGTTTTTAAGTCTACCTACCTCCGCAGCAATATGAATCGGTGCATTTCCCCTTTCATTAACCGCCGTAACATCTGCACCCGAACCAATCAGGGTTTTTATAAGATTAAAATCGGCAAATTCAGACGCTATGTGCAAAGGAGTGTTGCCGCAATTATCACTAGCATTGACATCACCTCCCATTTTCAACAAATAAGATACAAACTCATATTTATTATAACGAATAGCAACATGTAGGGCATCTGCACCCTTTTTATTAACAAAATTAATGTTCGCACCTTGGCTTATAATCTTTTCTAACTTAGCAAGCTCATTACCTGATGCAAGATACTTATGTAACAACGCAGTCTTCTCAATTACATTGCGTCTTGATGCTTCGAGTTGTTCCTTTTTTTTCTTTTCCAGTTCTTTTTTTATTGCCGCTTGTTGTTCTTCTTTGGTACTAGTATATATCATAATTTAACACCGCCTCCTGTTTTAATAATCGGAACTACTATCATCGGCACTATCCTCTTCAAAACGCTCTATCTCGAAGAAGTTTTGCGGTGCCGGAGAAACTATATAAAATTTACCGTCCCATATTTCAATAATAGCAAGCCCTCTTTCGGTTAACCCGTTTTCTTTAAAGCGGAATATACCGTCAATACCGACAAACCCTCTAGGATTTGTTAATGAGCGATTACTAAAATCCTGCCCCTTGGTTATCCTTGCTATAGTAGCTGTTAGTGCTATACCGTCATAAGCAAGGCTTGCCAGTTCATTTGGTTCATACCCGTAAATTTCTTTGAACTTGCCTTCAAATATCTCCCGTCGGTCCTTCGGAGGAGCGGCAAACCAGCTACCCTGCAATACCGGATTGTTTAATAAAGACTCTTCTTCCTGATACCAGTTAGAAGTGCCAAGCAATTTTATTTTTTCAGGGTCGTGTTTATAATTTGTTAAAAGCTCCGTAACCATAGAGAGATTTTCACCCCCCTGAGGCACTAATAAAGCCCTTGGGAATTTTATCGGGTTATCATTAAACTTCTTTAACTCCTCATTGTAATCCTTTGGCGGCTTAGTGTTCATCAAAGAATCAAATGCAGCATAAACATGAGATTTCAATCTTTTTGGTTCGCCCGACTTATCGGTTATAAATATTTCCGTTTTTAAAACCGAAGCCTCTTTGTTTCCTGAAACAGAATTTCTCATTTCTTTTGCCGCCGCCGCACCATAGGCACTGTTAGGAAGAACTGCGGCAAAATCCTCCATGCCTTTTTCCATAGCAAATTCAACAACACGCCTTATTTGCTGTTCGGGGCGGAATCCCATTGCAAATATGCCTTTATCCGCCAGCGTTTTGTCATTTGAGAATGAAACGATGCTAATGCCGTTTTCTTTTGCCTTATCGGCAACTGCTTGGGCAGATTTGCTGAATATCGGACCTAATATTATGTTAACATCATTTTCAATAGCCTTTTCAACAGCCTCAACAGCACCATAGGAGGTTCCCTTTGTATCGATAGGAACAAGTATAAGGTTAGGCTCGTTAATACCGAATAATGCCAACTGAGCAGAATCAAGCATGTTTTTTCCAAGTTCTTGATATTTACCGCTTAGAGGTACTAATAATGCAACTTTTACAGGAGGAAAACTTGCGAATCTTGTAAATACGCCAGTACTTTTCTCATCAAGCTGTTTGGGTGGCGGATATTTTTTAATTACGTTCTTTCTCTTAGCGTAGTCATCGTCAGGATAAGTATTTGCTGAAGGTTGCGGTATATCTGGACTATTAGGCTGATAATATGTATCATCAACAGTTGTACATGAAACAACAAAGATTAATAATAACAACAATATATTTCGCACAATAAACACCCCATGACAGATAATAATCAAAGAACCGCTATTAATAATACACTATTGCAATCATGTAAACAGGAGCTTGCATTATATGTTGTTGCAACCCCTATCGGTAACATGGAAGACATCACTTTAAGAGCTATAAAAACACTTGCTAACGTTGATGTAATTGCATGCGAAGATACTAGAATTACACAAAATTTACTGTCTAGGCTGAATATAAAATCAAAATTAATATGCTATAATGACCATAGCGGCGAAAAAGAACGTGATTATATAGAATCTCTTTTGATATCGGGAAAATCCGTAGCACTTGTGTCCGATGCGGGTACACCGCTGATTTCAGATCCCGGTTATAAACTTATACGCAGGATATCCGACGCAGGTATAAAAGTAACATCTATCCCCGGAGCCTCATCAGTATCTACCGCACTTACATTATGCGCCTTACCTACCGACAGATTCTTTTTTGAGGGCTTTTTGCCTCCCAAAAGCGGGGCAAGGATAAATGCCTTAAATAAACTAAAAGAAATAAACGCCACTTTAATATTTTTTGAATCGGCAAAAAGGCTTGTTTCCTCAATCGCCGATATCGGCAGTGTATTTAAAGAACGGGAAATATGTATATTAAGGGAGATTACAAAAAAGTTTGAAGAGATTAAAAGGGGTACTAGCGAAGAACTTGAACAATATTACAAAAACAATCCGCCAAAAGGCGAGATAGTAATTGTTGTAGCACCGCCAAATGAGAATGAAGTCAGCAATACCGACATAATTTTCCAGCTATCCAAAGCACTGGAAAGCATGAGCGTAAAAGATGCCGTTGCATTGGTGGCAGATAATAACGGCGTTAATAAAAAAGACGTTTACAATTTAGCACTGAATATTAAAAAATGATAAAAAAGAAACATCGTACAAGTGTCACTATTCCAAAAATATTTAAAAATAGAATTGA
Source organism: Pseudomonadota bacterium (assembly GCA_027620075.1). Classification (NCBI taxonomy): domain Bacteria; kingdom Pseudomonadati; phylum Pseudomonadota; species Pseudomonadota bacterium. The sequence continues at coordinate 44,684 of JAQCEY010000008.1, forward strand.
TTGTTAATTAAATTTTTTGTAAAACGTTGCGGAGTGTCTAATTGAAATAAAAATAAAGTAACTTTGAATTTACGCATATTAAAAAAGTTTCCTAACTTTTTTAAATATGGATTCCACTATAATTTTTTACTAAACAAATTCGTGGAATGACAAAGGCGAGTAAATTAAATGCAAATAATAATTTAGAATCGTTATGAAAGATTTATTATTACCGATTATAAAAAAGTCTACTCGAATATCATCGCAGCTATCGGAAAGCTTTATAAAAGCATTTTCCGCCCGTGCCGAAACGCCATATGCATCTAAGGGCAGTAAATCTGATAAAAAACAAAATTATCCTGCTTTAAAAGATAATCATTATAGGAACAATAATAATACTCATGGCAACAACGCACTTCTTTATACTGCGGTTGGATTTGCAGGTGTGGTTATTATTAAAGGCGTTCGAGAAAATGCAAAAAAAAGAAGCACTGAAACTGACAAAAAGAATGATATTATTCCGATATCGGAAAGTAATTCAGAAGCGTTAAAGAAATATTATTCGGAAAGAATTTTTACAAACGGCATAAGAGATGAAAAAACAAACGAGATAATGTCTGAATTTTTAAAAGTAATTGATTCTAAAGATGATAAACCGCTTATACATGATATAATGCAAACCATTGCGGCAAAAGGAGCTTTAAACAAAATCAACCTATCTTCAGAGCCTCAACTCATTGAAACAAAAACAGGCATGAATATGCTAACGGCAAGCCTTGATAAAGATAACAATATCAACGTTTATGATGCTGATAACAGAACTACTAAGGAAGTTATAAGCAGCATAGTTCATGAAGCCGCTCACTTATTGCAGAACATAACTATAGAAAACAATATTTTCCTCAAAAACCCCTTTAAAAGTAGCACTTTAATCGACACCCTAAAAAAAGACCGGAAATTAAATAAGGGTTCAAAGGTGATATCCGAACTTATTGAGGATATAATGGAATATGATAGTAATAAATATGGTTTTGAAATACATTCAAGGGTTATGGAACAATATTATGCAAACACAGAGGAGGCAAAAAGGCTTTTTCCAAATACTATAAGCGAAATATCTAAAATTCATAAAAATGTAAAATCAACACTTTACAACGACCCTGCTTCTTTTGTGCAAAGATTATCTTTTAGTAATCGTCAACCGACTGCCCAAAGTCTTTAACTAAGAAAATAAGTCCACACTACTAGGAAAATATTTCCCGATAGACACATCAAAACCACTTCCGACAAACTCCAAACCTCTGAGTTAACAGCCTTTTGGCTATTTGGCACGGTTCTAGCATTGTTATTAACGAAATAATTTTCAATTAGTTATAACTTATGGCACTCAGAAAAAAACAACCTAAAATATACAAGTCGGCTTTAAATGATTTAAAAGCCGCAAGGTTTCTTGCCGGACACGAATATATCAAAGGTATGCAAAAAGCGGGGAACGATAACTACAGGGCAAGAAGCTCACGATTAAAGACACTATTCATGATATGCACCATGACATTGGTTATAGCCGTTTTATTACTAGCTAAATCCGCTCATTCTGCATCACGTATAAAAGACATAGTTTATTTTGAAGGCATAAGGGAAAACACCTTGCTCGGCTATGGTCTGGTGGTAGGTCTGAACGGTACGGGTGATAACCTGAAGAACTCACCGTTTACAGAAAAAGGTCTTGCCGAGTTCCTGTCAAAATTAGGTATCAACTCAAAAGGCACTAACTTAAAGACAAAGAACGTTGCCGCAGTAACTATAACGGCTAACTTTCCTGCATTTGCAAGGGTCGGTAGTAAATTTGACGTTACCGTAAGTACCTTAGGTGACGCAAAAAGCCTTGAGGGCGGAACATTGCTCGCATCGCCACTGCTAGGTGCTGACGGCAATGTATATGGTGTGGCACAAGGTCCTGTAACAATAGGAGGAGTAATAAGCGATTCGGACTCCTCAAACGCAAAATCCAAAGGTGTCGGAACAAATAGTACGATAGCTAACGGAGCTACCGTTGAGCGTGAAATAGCTTTTGACCTGTCATCAATGAAGTCTTTAAAACTGGCGTTACGCAACCCTGATATATCTACCGCACGCCGTATTTCGGAGAACATAAACGACGCTATCGGTGAAGATGCGGCTAACCCTCTTGACCCCGGTACGGTTAACTTAAATGTTCCTGATATTTATGAAGGAAACGTTTTGGGTCTTTTGGCAGATATTGAGCAGATAATCGTAGAGCCTGACCAGCGTGCCGTTGTTGTAATTGATGAGGCATCGGGAACAATAGTTATGGGCGAAGAGGTTAAGATAGATACCGTTGCCGTAGCACAGGGAAATCTGATGGTTGCCGTAAATAGCAATTTCAATGATAAGGGTAATGCATTTTCGTCCGACGTATCAAGGGCATCGGGCAATACCGAGCCTGTAAATAATAATAATAATCCGGGCAACGGTCTTGCGGTATTACCGCAGGGTGCAAACTTGCGTGACCTAGTAAGCGGGTTAAACGCACTTGGAGTCGGCACACGTGATTTAATTACAATATTGCAAACTATTAAAGTAGCAGGTGCATTACACGCCGATATAGAGGTAAGGTAAATGAAAGTCGGAACACTGTTTTTAACAATAATACTGTTTTCATCACATGCCGGTGCAGGCTCTTTTGAGCAACTGAACCGTCAAACCTCGCAAATTGACGATGACAACAAGATACATGAAGAAGCGGTGGAATTAGAATCGGTTTTAATATCTAAAATGATAGAACCTATGTTCCCTGACGGCAAAGAAAGCGGATTATATGGCGGAGGGCATGGCTCGGATATCTTCAGGCAAATGATGATTGATGAATACGCAAAAACACTTGCAACAACAAACGGCTTAGGGCTGGCAGAAAGCATTGAAAGAGATTTAAAAAAATAAGGGAACAAACATGACGACAGAAACAAATAAAATAGATTTTGCGGATATGGTATCGGTAATCAAGCGTCTTACGAATATCTTATCTATCGAAATACAAATGATAAAAGATATGAAACTTGCCCAGATTCATACCTTACAGGACGAAAAACTTAAACTCCTGTCGGTTGTAGAGAGCTTCAAAGAAACTATTCAGGAAAACCCTGATATTCTAGCCTCAATAAACGAAGCAACAAAAAGAGAACTGACACAAGCCAACAACGAGTTTGAAAAGCTTATAAATGAAGATGGCAAACAGCTTCTCAAAGCAAGAAAGGTGCATCAGATAATTATGGAATCAATACGAAAAGTTCTTGATGACAAACAGAAAAACTCAATGAGTTATAATCAGGAAGGAATAGTCGGTAACAATAAAAAAAAAATTGTGAGCTCGAGTCCGTTCACGGTTAACTCATCTATTTAGTTTTTAATGGGTAATAATAATGACAACTTTATCAAACGCATTATCCGCATCACTTAGTAGCCTTAAAACAGTGCAGGAAAGTATATCTGTGGCTGCAAATAACGTTGCAAATGTTAACACACCCGGATATGTAAGGCAAACGGTTAACCAGCAATCAATAGTAACTGACGGCGTAGGTCAGGGCGTACAGGTAGTTTCTATCACGGCTAATGTCGATGAGCAGTTGTTAAAGTCGTTACGGGCACAATTTTCCGAATTAGGTTATGCAAACGCCTTAAACGGTTACTACGATACGGCACAGACACTACTTGGAAAACCAAGTGACGATAACAGCCTAAGTAGCTCTATAGACAAGTTTCTTGCCGACTTCCAAATACTCAGTGACACCCCTCAAACAGCATCATTGCAGTTAGCTGCGGTCAATAGTGCGGTTGATTTGACAAATAAAATTTCCCAAACGGCTAGAGATCTGCATAACTTACAGGTTAGTGCCGATGCACAGATAAAAGCCGAGGTAAATCAGGTAAACAGCATTATTCTGAGTCTGCATGATACGAACGTTCAAATAATAAATTTCCCTGAAGGGACGGCAGGACGGCTTGAAATAGAGCAGGAAAGAGAGGTGTTGCTAAGGCAGCTTTCCGAATATGTAAATGTAAGTGCAAATGTTAATAGCGACGGCAAATTAACAGTCTTAACGGGAAGCGGATTATCATTGCTCGAAACATCAGGACCATATCAACTATCTCACATTGCAGTTCCTTCAAGGGATAACTTTGTAAACGGCACGCCAAGGTCTGCTATTACCATATCACCTTTAAACAATAACGGCACTTTAGGTGAGCCGGTCGATCTGGTTACATCGGGCATAGGTTCTTCCGTTACCACAAGTCTTACATCAGGCTCAATAAAAGGTCTGGTTGAAATAAGGGAGCTTGAGTTGCCTAAAATTATAGAACAACTTGATAATCTTGCTTTAGAACTGACAAAACAGGTGAATGCTATTACAAATAACGGATCAAGCTTCCCTCCCCCCTCATCATTGACAGGTACGACCTCTATTGCCTCAACAACTTCCGTAGGCTTTTCAGGTAGCGTAATGATAGCAGTTCTTGACAGTGACGGAACGCCTCCGACAAGTCCTTATTCCGATGAAGTAAACCTACGACCACTCACACTGGACTTGGGAAGCCTTGATAGCGGAAGTGGAGCAGGGCAACCGGACTTACAAACTATCGTAGATGAAATAAACTATTATTACGGCCCTCCTCAACCGCGTGCGGAAGTGGGCAATCTGCGTGACATAACATTAGCTGCCGTATCAACTGATATTGCAGACGGAGGAACGGCACAATTCGACCTTCAGCTTGATAATATTTCAACCGAAAATGCCACAGTGGTTATAAACTCCATTACCGTTATTGACCCTATTGACTTCAGCCAGACATATAATGCGGCAACATTACCAAGTCCTAATAGCTATGTTGTTAATCCGGGCGACAGGGAGCGGACAGGCATACCTTTTACGGTAGATTTTGGCGGTGACGATAACAGGGCATCTTATACTGTACGTGTGCAGGTACAGGTTACCGATGCATCGGGTAATGTGTCGGTTGCAGATATTGATTACACCGTAAACGATAACGTAACGGCGGTAAAAAATGACAGATATCCGCCTGCTGCGGTAACTAACGTTTCGGGAACAAGTACCCTTCATGCAGCACCTTCATCACAAGGCTTTTTAACAGCAAGTATTGTTGATGCCAACGGTGTAACGGTATCAGCCGGAACTTCCGGGTTTTTAAAATTAACCACTAATCCCAATTCAAGTTACGGCGTGGTAATGAGTGAGCTTAACAGTCAGGAAGTAGGGCTGCCTTCGACTCCGTCTAGTAGCGTTACTAATAAAGGTTTTTCCGATTATTTCGGAATGAATAATTTTTTCGAACCACATGGTACAACAGGTGGAAGTGCATTAAACATGTCGGTTAGAAGTGATATTGTAAGCAACCCGAGTAAACTTCAAAGGGCGTCTTTGATACTTTCAAACCAGCCTTCAGACCCTAATACTGCTGTTTATACATATGAGATAGGAAGCGGTGACAACGCCATACTTTCAAGCATAGCCTCATTAAACGATGTAGATGTTTCATTTGCCTCAGCAGGAACCCTGCCTAATATAACAACCACATTAACAGGATATAGTGCCGATATTATAGGTTACACCTCTACGATATCGGTAAGGTTTTATAACGTACAACAAATCGAAGCACTAGGTCTTGAAGGTCTAAACGACCTGTTGTTCAAACAGGCTGGAGTAAATACCGATGATGAACTGGCAAGGATAATCGAATTAGAGAATAACTATAAGGCATCGGCTCAAATCATCAGCACAATACAGGAACTATTTAGAGCCTTACAGCAAGCGTTCTAATAAAGGAGATTATACAAGATGACTATTGAAATAAAAGTACCTACACCGACTCAAAAAATAATCTCACTGTCGCAAACCAAACAGAACGAGTTACAAAAAGCCTCCATACAAAGTGCGACAGGGAATAGATATGAAGATTTTCAAGGGTACGCATCAGAGGGTACGGTTGAACGATATATATCACTTGATTCAAGCATAAAAGCAACCGATACCTATATCAAATCAAACGAGATAATTCAGGCAAGAACACAAACAATAGAGCAATCTTTAGAGCAAATAGTGGTAGTTGCAAGAGATGTTATCAGCACTATATCACAAAGAAACAATGGGGCATCAGGTGAAAATATACCTATTGACGTAATAACCGACTCATATTTCCAGAGCATCGAATCAATTTTAAATACACGTTCTGACGGGATTTATCTATTTGCAGGAACTAAAACCGACACTAAACCGGTTGTAAACGCAAATTCAAGCAATGTCGACTCTACAACTCTTGTTACCAGTGCCTCTTATTATCAGGGCAATAGTGCCATTGCTTCCGTTAATATAAGTCAATCCGAAGTGCTTTCATACGGTGTAACTGCTAATGACCCTGCTTTTCAGGAATTAATCGGGGCAATACATTTACTGATAGAAGCTGACGCAAGCGGAGATACGGAATTATTAGGCAAGGCACTCGATATGGCAAACAGTGCTAATGAACGTATCGTTTCACTTGCAGCCTCGGCACGCTCGGCAAGTAACAGACTTGCAAAAATAAACACCGTGCATACAAGTGTAGGAACACTACTCTTTGAGAGTTTTAGCGATGTAGCATTTATCAGACTTGAAATTGCGGCAACCAAAATGATTGAACTTGAGGCAATTATCGAAGCTTCATACCTTGCTTTTAATAGGCTCAGTAATCTTAAACTATCTAACTTTTTAAGCTAACCATTAACTAATATGAGGAATATCATGAGAACTTCAACAGAAGACAATTTAAAATCCAATCCAAAAGTTTTATCGTCATCGTCCGATAAAATTGATAGCAAGAATCTGATTACTATCAAGAGCCGTTTCGGTAAGATTGAAGTTGATAAATCAAAACAAATATCTTTCAAACATGGTGTTCTGGGGATTCCAAGAGCCGTTACATTTTGTCTTACAAAATTACCGACTATAACATCAGACCAGTTTAAATTATTACAATGCCTTGAAGATGACGAGCTGTCGTTCATAGTTGTTCCGGCACAATACGACAACAGGCTTATAGAAAGTCAGGATTTAGATGAAGCATGCAAAGTTCTGGATATAAAAACCGATAAATTGTTATTACTATTTATCGTTACTATTCAAGAAAATGGAGCAAAAAGAGAAATTTCAGTTAATGCTAAAGCTCCTGTATTGGTTGATGTTGAAAGCAAAACGGCACACCAGTATGTTCTTCAGAATCCTTCGTATAAAATTCAACACAAAATTTCTTAATAAATTAAGTCATGTAGACAAAAACGCCTGAAGGTATCAGGCATAAAAAATAAATACTTGTCAAATGTTTTTAATGTCGTTAAAGTGCAGCCGAAGTAGTATTATTAAAACAATTTACAAACCTTTAGTTGCGACATGTTTATTAAGAAAAAAATACCTGTTTCTAAAACAAACCTTCCACATCACAGTGACATATACCCGTACTTACAAGATATAAAAAATGATGATTCCACATACGGTAGAAGACCTTTAGTCGATCACCTGAAAACCAGATTTCAGGAGTTGTTCGGAACCGAAAAAGGTATGGTCGCCATAACATCAAATGCGGTCTATGCTCTAGCCAATACCTTAAAAGCATTAAATGTCCCGGCAAACAGCTATTGTCTTATGCCTTCATGGTGTTCCCCTTCAATACCTTATGCGGCAACTTACGCAGGTTTAACGCCGTATTTTATTGATGTTGACGACGACACATGGACACTTGATGTTAAAAATACCGTTGAAAGCTTAATGTATATAAAGCAGGAAATAGGTGCCGTTATAGTTCCGTCTTCGATAGGAGAAACCATAAATACAAAAGAATGGGATAAATTTACCGAAGAAACAGGCGTACCTGTTATAATCGGTGCGTCAAATTCATTTGATAACGTTACATCACAATCAAAATCGGTAATATCCGATACACCTATCGTTATAGGGTTTAATCATAATAGTTTACTATGTTTTGGTGAAGGAGCCGTTATTGTATCCAAAAACAAGAAACTGATAGAAAAAATAGATAATATATCCACATTCGGTCTTGGTGACGAACTTTACAAAATATATATAGGCACAAACGGGATTATGACCGAATATAATGCGGCAGCGTGCCACGCTGCCCTTGATTCATGGGATTCAACAAGGGCAAAATGGAACACTATCAATAATTATTACATCGAAACTTTCATTGAAACAACATTGCAACACCGGCTTTCATTTGAGTACTTATCATCAACGTGCAATATATATTTGCTGGCAAATAACGCAGATAGCACTATTGATTACCTCAAGTCAAAAGGTATTGAAGCCCGAAAATGGACGGGCAACGGCTGTCATAATATGAAAGAATTTCAAAATGCACCGAAAACAAGCCTTCCTGTGACAGATAATCTTATATCCTCCGTCATAGGATTGCCTTATTATCTCGGCATAACAAAGAAAGAAATAGAACTTATTGTTAGAACACTTAGCAGTAATGTCTACGGGAAAAAAATTCACCTTAGAAATGCTTAGATAGCCTTAATAACGGATTATAATTGCAATATGCTATTACAGGTTACGGTAACAACCTATTTTTTCTTTATTTTTGCCTGATCTTCTATTAACAGGCTTCCGTTGTAGTTTTCTTTTCTTAACCGTTCTTTTATATAAACACGGTTTCTATGTATATCATCTACTTCTTTTTTAACAAAATTAGATTCGGCTTCGGCTAATAGACTTTCTATTCCTTTAACGCCATCATCAATGTTTCTTGAATCCGTTACTATATTTTTAATTATAGCATCGGCAATTGCGTCATATAGAGCATCAGGATTGTTTTTTTTATCCCTTGCACTTTTAGCATCAAGCAACTTCACTAAAGAAGGCTTGTTTTTAGAAGCTTTTACATTTTCGCCGACAATTTGCTTCCTTTCCTTATTTTGCTTAGTAGGTACAATAGAGTAAAAAAGTGCAAATATTTTCCCCTTAACAGAATCACTCTCTTTCTTCTTTTTCACCATATTGTTGTAAAATCCCTACACGAAACCCAATTAATAACCGTAAAATCTTAACAGAAATTCATTAACATTCCGTTAACACAATAATATTACACTTAGGAAGGGGCGAAAGGAAGTGCTTTTTAGTCACGTTATAACATCGCCTACAACAAACTTAAAACCTCTTACAAACTGATTGATAGGCATAGGTTTTTTGCCTTGTCGCTGTATAACTGCGGGGTTAAAAAAACCGTCTTTTATTGCTATAGTCGGCTTATCATCAATTATTTTTCCAAACTCATAATTGTGGGAGGTTATTTTAAAAGATGCCTCTAATACCTTAAATTTCTCATTTCTATAAATAAAAAATGCTCCGGGAAAAGGGCAAAAAGCCCTAACTCTCGCAGAAAAATCAGCAACGTTTTCGCTACAATTCAGCGAAGCTTCATTTTTATTTATTTTTGCGGCATATGTAGCTTGACCTTCTTGTTTTACAGCTACTATCGTATCTTTTTGTTTAATATATTTTACGATAAGGTCAGCCCCCATTTCGCTCAAAACATCATGTAATTTGCCTGCCGTCATATCGTCGGTTATTTTCACTTTATCCCAAATCAGCATATCACCGGTATCCAATCCCTCGTCCATCTGCATAATAGTAACGCCCGTTTCGCTATCTGCGGCAAGTATGGCTCTCTGTATCGGAGCTGCACCACGCCATCTGGGCAAAATAGATGCATGAATATTTATACACGGACAGCTATCTAGCACTGCCTTAGGCAGTATTAACCCATATGCAACAACTACAGCCATATCGGCATTTGTATCGGCAAATATATTCTGCTCAGCCTCATTTTTTAATGATTTAGGGGTGCGAACGGTAATATTATATTTTTCAGCCGTTATGTGAACCGGAGATTTTCGCTCTTTATGACCTCTGCCTGCCGGTCTTGGAGGCTGTGTATATACTGCTAATATCTCATGCCCGTCATTTATTAATGCTTCAAGGGCAGGAACTGAAAAATCAGGGGTTCCCATAAATATTAGCTTCATAATAAAAACTAGCCATCATTGTTTATTATCAGTTTTTTCACTTTTTTTACTTTACGCATGATAAAATCACGTTTCATCTTAGATACATGGTCGATAAATACAACACCATTTAAATGGTCGATTTCATGTTGAACGCATGTAGCAAGAAGCTCGTCACATTCCATTATTTGCTCTTTACCTTCATAACCAAGGTATTTAACTTTAACTACCTTTGGTCTGGTGACTAAAGCACGTTGCTCAGGAAAGGAAAGGCAGCCTTCCTCATATATATTCTCTTCTTCAGACTCTTCTATTATCTCAGGATTAACCATATAAATAGGCTTTGACAAGTCAACGTTACCGATTTTTTCTCCCGCATTTTCATATCTTTTATGGCTTTCGCTTAAGTCCATTACTAAAATACGCTTATGCACCCCAACCTGAACCGCAGCCAAGCCTATACCATCACATGCGTGCATGGTTTCAACCATATCATCCATGAATTTGCGTAGCTCATCGGTAACTTCATGTACCGGCTCCGAACAAACTGCCAATCTGGGATCAGGTGCTATAACAAGTGGTAGAACAGTCATAAAAAAATAATATTATAAATTCAATAATGGGGCAATTATTAACATAGGGGCTTATAAATATCAAGATGGTAGGAATATTACCTATTCCTGACCGCCTCTCGGTTTGTTACATTTTCAACATGAGTTCTAACCTCATTTTCTTCATAAGGAATCCTGTTCGGCAGGCTTCCAACACTTGTAACAAAATCAATAAAAAACTGCGATTCTTCTTTTTTGTATTTATCATTTATAGAATCGGTTATTTTATCTTCAAAACTCTCATCGTTGTGGTCATAAACAATATTTGTATCTGACAATTCTTCTTTTGCTTTGTTACAAATAAGTTGCCTTATTATTTCATTACCCAGAATTTCCTGATCAAGTTTTTGACCGGATTTTTCATCAATTTCATTACTTTTATGAGGTATTTTTATTGCCATCTAAATCCTTTCGTAAAGACTACAAGTTACCAAATAGCCTGTTTCCATCAAGCCTTGTTATATTGACATCAACAATAGTACCTATTTCAAGCTCTTTATTAATTGATATTTCACTAAAATCTTCAGCCCTTGCTATCATGTCTTTTTCAACGACGGCTTTGAGCGTTTTTCCTATATTTTTTTGCAGATGCTTTATTAGTTCTTTTTCTCCTGCCTCCCTAAGTTTGGCGGCTCTTTCTTTCCTTATATCCTTTGCCACTTGCGGCATTTTTGCGGCAGGAGTCCCCTCCCTTTCCGAATACGGGAAAATATGTAAATACTGCAATCCGGCTTCGCTTATCAAATTTAACGTATTTTCAAACATTTCATCAGTTTCAGTGGGGAACCCTGCAATAATATCCGCACCAAAAGCCGAATCGGGTCTTAACCTTCTGACTTTTTCAGTAAAATCTACTACATCTTGTCTTTTATGCCTTCTTTTCATACGCTTTAGAATCATATCATCGCCTGCCTGCAAAGATATATGGAAATGCGGCATTAATCTTGGCTCTTTTTCAATAAGTCCGTATATATCATCATCTAATTCCGCCACATCTACAGATGAAAGGCGTAATCTGGGCAAGTTTGGAACTAACGCAAGCAATCTTCTTAGCATTTGTCCTAATGTAGGCTGTCCCGGTAAATCCTTGCCGTAATCGGTTATATCAACCCCCGTTATAACCACTTCATTATAACCAGACTCTACCAGTTGCCTTACCTGCTTTACTATCTCGCCGATTGGAACCGAGCGGCTGTTTCCCCTTCCATAAGGAATGATACAAAAAGTACATCTGTGATTACACCCGTTTTGCACCTGAACAAACGCCCTAGCCTTCCCCTCTATTGAGCCTACAAAATGAGATGCGGTTTCTTTGACCGACATAATGTCGTTTACCGATATCTTCTCACCGAAGTTGTAGTTATGGGCGTGCAGTTTTTCTTCATTGCCAAGGATTTTATCAACCTCCTCCATTTTGGAGAATTTTTCAGGAGAAATTTGTGCAGCACAACCTGTAACAATGATTTTAGCATTCGGGTTATTACGCCTCGCCCTTCTTATAGACTGCCTTGCCTGCCTTTCAGCCTCTTTTGTAACCGAACATGTATTGAAGACGATAACATCATCAAGCCCTGCAACCAGAAGGTTGCTTTTTATAACTTCGCTTTCATAAGCGTTTAATCTGCACCCGAACGTTACTACTTCCTGTTTCATAGCAAAATACCTTTAAAAACAGTTGCTACGGCTCCGGTCATATTAACCCTGCCGTTTATGTAACTAATCTGTAAATCTCCACCGGGCAGATTAACTTCAACGTCCTGCTCGACCAGTCCCCTTAAATTTGCAGCCACAACCGCAGCACAAGCCCCTGTTCCGCAAGCTTTTGTTTCACCGGCTCCACGTTCCCAAACTTGTAGCTTTATTTGCTTGTTAGATATAATCTGTGCAGCTGAAATATTCGCCCTTTGCGGGAACAACTCGTTAACTTCCAATTTCGCCCCCGAATTTTGCAAATCAACACTATCAACATTTTCTACAAAAAACACCGCATGCGGATTGCCCATACTGACGGCAACGCCGTCTTTTAATTGCCCAGAACTCAAGGGAAGATGCAAAGTATCAACATCTTTCGACAACGGTATATCCTGCCAGGCAGTTTTTGCGATTCCCATATCCACAGAAACCAGCTCAAAACCTCTTTTTTCGCAGTTTAAAATCCCTCCGGCTGTTTCTATAGAAACGTTTTCTCTATTATTTTCTTTTATTATTATCCACGCAACACATCTTGTAGCATTACCGCACGCACCCGACTTACTGCCGTCAGCATTATAAAAATTTACCAAACAATCAGCTTTTTCAGAGTCTTCTATTACAACAAACTGGTCACAGCCTACACCCGTATGACGGTCACATATTTTTTGGACTTCATCACTTGTAAAAGAATAATTTTTCTCACGACCGTCAATAATGACAAAATCATTGCCCAAACCGTGCATTTTTAAAAAAGGTATATTTTCCATAATCCTGACTTTAATACCTTATTTTCAGCACTAAATAAAGCATTTTTATTACAGATTGCACTAAAAGAAAAACGTCATCCCCCGAATTTTCGTAGAAAATTATAGGGGGATCTCATTTAAAATTATAGAGATCAACGAAAAAGTCGGGGATAACAATCCTAACTCTTGAAGTAAAAATACTATAATCATCTAATAAGATCGCCCTATAGTTTTCTAAAGAAAACTCTGGCGATGACGTAAATAGGACAAATATATATTTATTGAAAACTCCCGATTACAGAATATTGATGTGGCTTTGATTATACACTTCAATTGCAGGGCCATAGTAATATTCAACCCAACCTTTAACTATTACGTCCTTATTTACTAAATCTTCTATCTTATAGTCAACGAAATTATCTAAATTTTCCTTAGCTATTTTTACGGTAAAATCTGTTTTCCAGTCATCTGTGAAATTTATATACATATTATTTTTAACAAGTTTGGTACTTTTTACCCTACCCTTTACTACCTTAAACTTGTTTACGTGATTTTTAGTATTTGTTTCTATTTCCGCCTGATTAAGAAATATTTTTTTATCCTTTGCCCATAAGCCTAACTGTAAATTCCTAGCGTTATTTTCTGCCTCAACAATTTCTTTATCAACAGCTATACCGTCAACATTATAATTTAAAACGTAACCGCCTTTCAAAAGCCTGTTATAGACGCTACCACCACCAACTTTAATATCATCAACTATCGAATTGTTATACAAGTCTTTTACCGCACCAACCACCACCAACTCAACAATATCACTTCCTATTATACCATTGATATAGTTTGAATATTCCTGATGCATTTGTAACGGAACGTACATATTTTTTATTTTAACATTAGTGCCGTCATCAAGTTGCAACAATCCGCTTTTACTTACCCCTATTAAATTATATCCGGCATATGAAATATTATTAATAAATATGTATATAAACAGCACGTTAAATAATGTAATTTTCATTTCTTAATCTAAAATTAACTATTTATGTTATATAATATCAACTTAATTAACATTATTATATATTAGTTATTATGAAAAAAGAACAGAGTGGATTTTCGTTAGTTGAGTTATCTGTGTCAATTGTCATTATAGGCTTTATAATCGCAGCCATAGTGCAAGGCAAAAACATACTCGACAATGCTCAAATTCGTTCTATTATCAGTCAATTTTCCGAACATCAAACATCAGCGAATAGCTTTAAGTTAAAGTACCTACAATATCCGGGCGACTTTAACGAAGCCGTTGAACACTGGGATATAGGGACTAATGATATTGAAGACGGCAATGGCGACGGAAAAATTCAATTCATTCAAGGTGGGGTATATGAAGGCTATAGGGCTTGGCAACACCTTACATACGCCAGAATGACAAAGGCTAATTATTTAGGAACGGAAACGACCGGAGCCGCTCAACTTGAATCTGACATTCCCAAATCCAATCAAATAGGCGGATTCGTATTTGAATACGGACTATTATCAATGACAAGCGGCAATGTAATTGCACTTGGAATACCGCTTGCGTCTACTACAACAATTAATTTAGGCAGCTCACTAACCGCTCAACAAGCATTTGCGATTGATAACAAATCAGACGGAGGAAACCCTTCAACAGGAAAGGTAAGGGCTATTGAGGGCAGCGGCTCTACTGCGGGAACATGCGTAGATGCTAACGGTGCGGGAACAGCTAACGATCTGTATAATATAAGTTCTGGGGGCAAGAATTGTATTATAGGTATATCTTTTGGCGACACGCCTTAAGCACTAATTCGCAAAAGATATCTTCACACTATTTTCATCTTGCTTCTTCTCGGCTACTCCCGCCGCCTGAACGTGAACCATGTCACTAGTCAATCCTGCTTCAAGCATAGCCGACCTAACCGCTATAGCCCTTTTTAAGGATATTCTCCTTGCGTTTTCTATCTTGTTACTTGATGCGTAACTAACTATAGCTACTTTTTTATTAGAATCTTTTATATCCTCAACAAGCTTATTGATTTTTTTATTATCACTTTCGGTCAAGTCAAGCTGATCTTCATTAAAATCAATTTTTAACAAACCTTCAGATTTTGGCGTAGCTGCAATGTTAGTTGTGTTTAACAATTCCATTTCGCTTGACGGAACAACTATTCTGTTGCCCACCAGTTCCGTAACTTTTGAAGGGATAGTACTATTTCCATTAACACTACCTACCGATGAAGAGCCTAAAACAGAACGGTTTATAACAACGTCATTAGGGTGTTTGTTCTTTTTTAATGTTTTAGCTATATCCTCAAGGTATAATATACCGTCACTATCCGTTACTGTTTGTTCAGGAGCTTTTTGTTCGGTATCTTCCTGTTTGAGTTCTTCACTTGATGATAACTCATCAGACTCTACGGGATTAGAAGACGGGCTACGCTTTAAGTCAACTTCCGCTTCTGCTTCAACTTTTTCTTCTTCCTTATCTTTCTTTAAAAGACTTTTAAACTTAGAAAGGTCTACTTCTTCCTTCTTTTCAGCCTCTTGGGCAGGCAAGGCTTTTAATCTGGCTTTTTCAAGAGCTTCTTCCCATTTTTCATCACTTATAGGGTCGTAATTCTTTTCATTTTCAATATTAGCCTGAGGAGATACTATAGGTGTCTTTTTCTCTGTGGAAACAACATCAGGAACTTTATTTACATTTTGTTGTTTATTCTCGGAGACTTTTTGTGTTTTTTCTTCAGTAATATTTTTAACTGCGGGAGCGGCTACATCTTCTTGTTTTTTCTTGTTTTTTTCAACTATCGGAACATTATCTGCCTCTTGAGTTTTTGAACTCCTTACAACAGGAATTACCGTTTTTTGTATCTTTTTAACATCAAAGGCTTCTTCTTTTAAAGGCTTAACTCTCGGCTTAGGAGTTTCTTTGCCGCCTTGTTCATTTTCAACGGGATTAGGCAGAATTATGTTCGTATTATTTCCTAATGCTGCAATATTCTCGTTTTTCTTTTTTATATCTGCGTCCAGAGTTTTCATAATATCTTCCGGCACGTTCCAATCACTTAAGTTACTAACGCCGTCCAAATCAACAGGCTTTGTGTAGTCTTCCGTATAATCCTGCACTATTTTATAAAGTTCGCTAACTTCAACAGGTATCAATGCTTTATTTTCTTCCTCAGGACTTTTATATTCATTTATTTTTTGCGGAACATCAATTTCCTGAGTTTCATTTACTTCATTTTTTATGACATCAGGCTTTTGCTGCGGAGTAACTTTATCATTACTATTACTGACTTTTATATTAAGCTTGTTTTGCTCTTGTTTTGCCTGCCCGCCCTCATTAAAAGAGAATAAGTCTTTTACTTTTTTATTAACAACACTGATAAAGCTATCTTCCTTTACAGGATCACTTTTCGTACTTATATCCTCGGATTTTTTAGGCTGTTTCGGCAAGTCATTTTTTGCGTTAGGTACATTTTTTATATCATCGACTAATTCGGACTCGTTTTCGTACAGCTTAACTTCCTTCACATCGAGAAGTTCTTTTTCATAATCGTCATACTGTGAAAATTCGTCACTTTCAATAGCGTCTATATCATCATTAAAAACGGTATTCTTGTTCGGCAGCTTTTTAGGTATGTCGGACAATTCTGCCGGCTCCTGTAAATATTGACTCTTTTCATTAATTACAGGTTTAGGCAATATTCTGTTTGTATATTCCTCTTCCTTTTTTTCGGATTCAGGGAAATTGTAGTAACTTACATTAGGAGAGGCAGTTTTATTATCGGCATTATTTTCACGCGGCACTTCCGTAACCTTAATAAAACTTTGTCTGCTTCCCGGCATTTGGTCAAAATATATCTCTTTAGCCGGAGACTTTTCTTTGCTTAGTTCAACCACTTCGTTATCGTCCTTATAAGACTCGTTTCTTTGGTTTTGTTCACTTCCGGGCTTTAACCTCGGAAGCAAAAGATTATCAAGAACATTCTCGGTTGATTCGGCTACAGTCAATGGCGATGAGGTAACTTTCTCAGTGCTATACGGCTTTGATATCGGAGATGGCAGGGAATCTTGTGAGTTGTATTTATCGGCTATTTCATTTCCGATATTAAGATCTTGCCACACTTGATTAGGATTTTTCCAAACCTGCTGATTAGGTTGCCTTGTCGGAAGCTGTTCTATATAACCCTGATATTGTTGAGGTTGTCTTTCAACATACGGGTCATTTTGACGGACGTTAGGATTATAGCTTTCAGGATATCTTTTCTGCGGTTGATTATTAACATAATCATTTTGCTTATAATTACCGGAATTATTATAATTATTAGCATTATTACTCGCAACGGCTCTTCCTTGCGATTCTTGCATCGCCTTATATTGAGCCTCTTTTATTCTGCGCTCTTCTTCTTTTAGTCTTGCTATTTCCCTGTTCCGCAGTTCTTGTATTACGGCAAAGTTAACCACGACCGAAGGTAGCTCAACACCGGTTCTAAAACTTCTGGAATACGCTGAATCTGCATTATAAACACCCGTGAATAAGAAAGTGCTTAACAACAAATTTAATTTAAAACCGTATTTTATTTGCATTTTTGTACCCTGAATAACCGTTTTGGCAAAGTAGTATAACAAAAAAATATAACAATTAAACTAAAAAGTAAATTTAGATACAAAAGGATACAACGAAAACAAATTATACTAAACAAGAATTTTACTATTTAACAAAGTTTTTTCATGAGCAACGGCTCAATGTCAGCGTTTGATGCAATGATACTATTGTTTTCAAACATTTTCTTTTTACCGTTAATATCACAAACAACGCCCTTTGCCTCACTGATAAGCAGAACGCCTGCCGCTATATCCCACGGCTTTGCACCGTTATGAATGAAACAGTCGAATTTTCCTGCAGCGGTATATGCGATAGCCAAAGCAGTTGAGCCTATACAGCGTGTTGCCATAAATTCTTGTGTAATATCGCTATTTTCCTTGATGTCCGTACTAAATGACCCCACCGAAAGCAATGACTCGGATAATTTAGTTCTGGAGCTTACTCTTAATCTTGTCGAGCCGTTTGTATCAGCTGTTTCAAGCCACGCCCCAAGCCCCTTAGCCGCCCAAAAAGTTTCTTTTAATATAGGGGCTTCGGTTACACCTGCAATAATTTCCCTTTGACCGTTGGGTAATTTTTTTTCAAGACCGATAGTAATGCAAAAATACGGAAAGCCATGCATAAAATTGTTTGTTCCGTCTATCGGGTCGATAATCCAGCAATATTCCTCATCAGAGCCTTTAATAAAGCCGACCTCTTCGGATAGTATAGAATACCCTTCTCTTGCTTTTTGCAGCTCTGCGATAAGTATAGACTCTGCCTTTAAGTCGGCAGAAGTGACAAAATCTCTTGCACCTTTTTTTGAAACCTGCAAATTCTCCACTTCGTAAAAGTCCCGCACCACACGTCTTGATGCCTTACGAATGGCGTCCATCATTATCTTTACTACCGCAGGGTATGTTTCCATAAATTATTAATCCTTTGCTCTTTCAACATACTGACCGTCAGCAGTTTTTACTAAAACACGGTTGCCTGCCTCAACAAAGGTAGGAACCATTATCCTGACGCCGTTGGAAAGAATGGCAGGTTTATTAGAAGATGCTGCCGTCTGACCTTTCACCACGGCATCTGCCTCAACCACTTCAACCACCACTTCTTCAGGCAATTCAACTGCAATCGGTTTGTTTTCATAGCTAACAACCGTAATCATCATTTCATCTTGCAAGAATGCCACAGGCTCACCTACTAAATCAATAGGAACATGCACCTGCTCATAACTATCTAAGTCCATAAGGACAAGCTCCTCGCCTTCAGTATATAGATATTGATATTCTTTTTCGTCAAGATGTGCGCGTTCAACATCTTCGCTTGACCTGAACCTTTCATTAAGCTTAGTACCGCTTTGTATGTCTTTCATTTCAGTCTGAATATACGCACCGCCTTTTCCCGGTTGCGTGTGGGATATTTTTGAAACAACCCATAGCCTATTATTATAAACAAGAACATTACCCGGACGGATATTATTTGCACTCATTTTCATATTTGTAACTCCAAAACCAATAGATATTTTATCAGTTGCACATCATATGCAAAACAATAAATTTAACAATCTATATTTTAGGGATTATTAAATCGGCTGTTTTCGTTAATTGTAAATAAAAGTATCTGCATGGCTAATAAACACTATCTTCTGAGTCAATTTTGATTTGAGCCTGAAAAGTTGTTTGCCTTTGCATGGTGGGAGTAAAAACTCAGTCCTGCGGGGGGCTTTTTAATCAATAACCTTCAAAACATTCTCAGGCGGTCTGCCTATTGCTGCTTTTGAACCGTTTACTACAATAGGGCGTTCAATAACTTTCGGATTTTTTTGCATTAAGGAAATTATTTCATCTTCGGACAGGTTGTTATTATCAAAGCCTGCCTCTTTATATATATCCTCTTTTTTACGTAGGATATCCCTTGCACTTATACCAAGCGATTTTATAATTTTTTTTATCTCGTCTTTAGAAGGAGTATCCGCAAGATATTCGACCACTTCAGGCTCAACCCCGTTATCCTTTAGAAGCTGTAAAGTCTGACGGGATTTTGAACATCTGGGATTATGATATATAACAACACTCATACTTTATCCGTTACATTTAAACATTATTCAATATATATCCCAATATAAGTATTTGGGGCAAGGTTACAAGGGGTAAAAACATAGAAATCTTCCATGATTTTGTAGTTTCCTTTAGTGACATAATTTCGGTGTAGTCAGTTGAAACACCCGCCATCAGGAAGGTGAAAGTATTACCCGGTGCCTTTCCCCTATTCATTATATCGGCAGCTATCGGAGTTGAACCTTCCGAACAAACTTCTATTATCGTTGCCGCAACTAAAGTTAAAAGCAGACCTGCAACAGTCGGTCCGAATAATGCGTGAAAGTTATCCGCAGATACAAAAGTTCTTATCAAAGCCGCTAGCAAAACACCAAACAATATCCAGCGTACTATCATTCGTGAACTTTTTACTCCTGAAATCAAAACATCTTTGATAAATAACATGTTAATATCAGACATTGAAAATTGTTTTTTAATTTCTTTGAAAAAATCAAAATTATCAGGCAAATCTATTTTATTAGGATTTTGCGGAAGAATCTTTTTGTCTTCCAACTTGTTAAATATAACCCCCGAAATAACGGCAATGACAAAAGACAGCAACAGAAACGTTAATGTCCATTTGAATCCGACTAATGCAAAAAGTATGAATGTTAATGAAAAAGAATTCCATGGGCTGGCTATTAAAAAAGCCATCGTCTGACCAAGGCTTGCCCCTCTTTCATATAATTTCATTCCTACAAGCAATATACCGTGACTGCATAAGTCCAGCAACACGCCCGCACATGTGGCACGCAATATAGAGCCTAGCCCTCTTTTACTACCCAATACCGATATTACGAAATCACGTGGTATTTTATCAAGAATCCCTACAAATATAATGCCGAGAAGAACTCCCCACCACATCTTGTTGAGCAACTCGAAAACCGCACCGGACATATCATTTAAAATTGACATATCAGATATTTGAGCTGAAAACATCAAGTGAAAAAAATATAACGGGACAATACATATTATGCTTCCCCATAATATAATATCTAGCTTCTTTTTTTCGCTATGACAGTGTCCCATAAAACCAACACTCTATGCGTCAAGGTTAGATACCTTCAACGCATTTTCCTGAATGAAATCACGGCGAGGCTCAACAACACCGCCCATCAATGTAGAGAATACTTCTTCAGCTTCATCAACATCACCTACCCTTACCTGCAATAACGTCCTGTTATCAGGGTTCAAAGTAGTTTCCCATAGCTGATCGGGATTCATTTCTCCAAGTCCCTTAAAGCGTTGAACAGTCATGCCTTTACGCCCTGCTTCCATAATTTCGTTATAAAGCATTGAAGGTGTATCGACAGGAGTCGAGCCGTTTTTAGTTTCCAACAAAACACGCCCCTCGAACACTCCGTCAAGCTCTTTAATTACGGAATTGATTTTTGCCGCCTCAGGCGTAGATAAAGTACCCTTATCTAAAGTCTGAGTTTCGGTAACCCCTCTTAACAGCCTTGTAAGTACAAGCTCGCCTTTTTCGTTTAAGCTTCCTTCCCAACAGCCGAGTATAGGGTCATTTATACTTTCATTAAGCCCGTCTGCTACTTTCTTGGCTTTTTCCGCATTACCCAAAGATTCTTCATTTAATGCATTTGCCAATGCCGCCGCCTGAACTATTTCAGCAGGGGCACGCCTTGTAAGCGTCTTTACCTGATTAACAAACTCCGCTGATTTTTTAATAATATCTTTCAAATCGTTACCGGCTCTTTGTTCACCGTCCGACCTTCTTAAAACCGCTCCGTCCATAGCGGAATCTATCAGATAATTTTGCAGTTCTTTTTCATCTTTTAAATAAACCGCCTTATTACCCCTGCGAATCCTGTATAAAGGAGGTTGGGCAACATATAAATATCCTTTTTCTATAAGTTCGGGCATCTGGCGGTAGAAAAATGTTAAAATCAGCGTCCTGATATGAGCACCGTCAACGTCCGCATCCGTCATTATAACGACTTTGTGGTAACGAGCTTTCTCAATGTCAAAATCATCTCGCCCTATTCCCGTACCAAGTGCAGTTATCAAAGTGCCTATTTCCTGCGAGGATAGCATCTTATCGAACCTTGCACGCTCTACGTTCAATATCTTACCGCGAAGAGGCAATATTGCCTGATTTTTTCTGCTTCTTCCCTGTTTAGCAGAACCGCCTGCCGAATCCCCCTCCACTATAAATATTTCAGAAAGAGCGGGGTCTTTTTCCTGACAATCTGCGAGTTTTCCGGGTAGGTTTGAAATATCAAGGCTTGTTTTTCTACGTGTTAAATCACGTGCTTTCCGAGCTGCCTCACGTGCTATTGCAGCTTCAACCGACTTATTAACTATTATTTTAGCTTCACCCGGATTTTCTTCAAGCCACTGGGACAGTTTTTCATATACAACGCCTTCTACTACGGGACGCACCTCTGAACTTACCAGCTTGTCTTTGGTTTGAGAAGAAAACTTAGGGTCGGGAACTTTCGCCGATAATATGCAGGTTAAACCTTCACGCATATCATCACCGCTTAGGCTTACTTTTTCTTTTTTGAGCAACCCTGAAGAATTTGCATAATTGTTTATTGCACGGGTTAACGCACCTCTAAATCCCGCAAGATGCGTTCCTCCGTCCCTTTGACGGATATTATTTGTAAAACACAACACATTCTCATGGTAAGAGTCGTTCCATTCTAAAGCCACTTCCACACTAACACCGTCGGGAGCCTCACCGCTTACCACTATAACAGGGTGTAACGCCGTCTTCGTTCTATCCAGATACTTAACAAATTCAGCCGTTCCGCCATCATACTTAAATTGAGTCTCAACCGGTTCTTCATTCCTATGGTCTTTGAGAACTATATGAACGCCTGAATTTAAAAACGCCATTTCACGTATTCTGTGTTCTAAAGTGGAATAGCTAAATTCTATTTGTGTAAACGTCTTGTCGGACGGATGAAAAGTAACCCTTGTTCCTTTTTTGCCCTCAACATCACCCAATGTTTCCAGATGCCTTACCGTATCGCCATGCTCAAATCTGGCACTATACTCCTTGCCGTTACGCCAGATGGTCAGCTCCAGCCAGTCAGACAGTGCATTCACCACCGAAACACCCACACCATGCAGTCCGCCGGATATCTTATATGAATTAGAATCGAACTTACCGCCGGCATGCAACTGAGTCATAATAACCTCGGCAGCAGAAACCCCTTCTTCTTCGTGCAAATCAACAGGGATACCGCGACCATTATCCGTAACAGAACAGGAGCCGTCAGGATTTAAAACAACTTCTACCTTGTCACAATGACCCGCCAACGCCTCATCAATGGCATTATCCAGAACTTCATAAACCATATGATGCAAGCCCGTTCCGTCGTCCGTATCACCTATATACATTCCGGGGCGTTTTCTTACAGCTTCCAGCCCTTTTAGCACCTTTATGGAATCCGCACCATATTCTTCTATCGGCTTTGCGTTCTCTGTCATTATCGCTTGTACACTCATATTATATTAACTTATATTAACTTCTATTTTCTTAAGCTGACCTCAGCCTAAAAAACATACAGCCTAATCAAGCCAACCGCAAGGAAAATGAAAGATTTTATAATACAAATACAATCTTTTTTCAGTTAAAAAACTTAAACTAATATAAAACTAAATATACAGCGAAACATCATTGCCTTTTAGTAACAAATATAATATAAGAATATCTTAATTATAGTAATTTTGTATTTAATTTACCTATATTGTCATTCCACGAATTTTGTTAGTAGAACAAAATTATAGTGGAATCCACACTCTAAAAAGTTAGGAAACTTTTTAGAGTACGCAGATTAAATCCAAAGTTACTATGTTTTTAACTTCGGGAGCAAAATGTTCGGGCAGAATCCAATTCGCAAACCTGAAAAAGGTGACGGCTCAATATTACAGGTGCAGGAGATTTTTCCTACGTTTCAAGGGGAAGGGCCTTTTGTAGGTCACCCTGCAATTTTCATAAGGCTGGGCGGCTGTAACTTAGCTTGCGACTTTTGCGACACTGAATTTGAAACCTTTGCAGACAAATCTATAGATGAAATCGTTGAAACTGCAAACAACTTTTCAGGAAAGGGTAATAATAATTTCACTCATAAACTAATAGTTATAACCGGCGGAGAGCCTCTTCGGCAGCCAATAGAAAAGCTCTGCGAGGAATTGATAAATAACGGTTATAAGGTGCAAATAGAGACTAACGGCACATTATACCGCAATGTACATAAAGATGTCAGTATAGTTTGCTCGCCCAAGACAACAAATAATTACGCCCCCATTCGTGAAGACCTTCTGCAACGACTTGATTGCCTGAAATTTATTATCTCGGCAACGCACCCTCTATATCAGGACATAGGCGATGTGGGGCAGCATAAATATAATATACCCGTGTATATCCAGCCTATGGACGAATTAAACGCAAAAAAGAATCAGAACAATCTGGAATACGCTATAAGGCTTGCATCGAAAAACGGCTATAATATATCACTGCAAACACATAAAATTATCGGCATTGAGTAGAATATTTTATAATTTTAGGCTATCATTTTTATAAAAAAAATGCTATAATGCAAATTATGGATAAGAAAATTGTAACTATTTCATGTTTAACTCTGGTGTTTGTGCTATTTGCCAATAATGAGGCAATAGCTGCAGCTAATGCGTGCAGTTCAGGCTCATCGCAAGTATTTAGTCCGTTAACTTACTATATAGCTTTATTATATATGGCAGCTTGCCTGTTTTTTCCTCAGTTGAAAAACGCTGTCAAAAGACAAGTGAATAATATAAAAAATTCATTTGTTAAAGTGGAAGCTCCTACGGTAAAAGAATCAAACGTCTAAAGAAGCTAAGTCTTCAACCGTATCAATATCGGCTAAAGCCTCAAGGGCTAACACGTCTCCTAAATGCTCTATTTTTCGGGAAAGATTTTCCATAGTATCATTTTGGCTATATTCAACACTGACCCACAAATCTTTAGGAATCGGCTTGTTACCGCCAAACAGATAAAAACCGCCATCAAAGGTAGGGCCAAAAACAAATCTGCCTTCTTTGGCTATTTCAGCGGCACAATTTATATGTTCGGGGCTGATATTAGGACTATCCGAACCTATTAAAATTACATATTCATGCTTTTTAAGCAGTGAGGTATAAATATTATGCATTCTCTCACCAAGACACCCCTCCCCCGTATAAACAGCCTTTAGGCTTTTCCACATCGCCTTTTCAACACCGGCTTCCTCTCCTACCGCCCAATAAGGCTCTATAGATTCATCAATATTTAACAATACGTCCTGAACATTCTCCACCATAGTGAGATATACTTCTTCAGCCCTTTGCTTGCCTATATCCTTTGCCAATCTTGTCTTAATAGGGGAAAGCCCCGGAGTCTTTACAAAACATGCTACCGCACCACTCATAAATTTACGCCTTTCATTAATTTTTTCCATTCGGGAAACGCCTGTGACAGCCACATTTTCTGATGACGCATTGTAATATTAAGCCAACCGTTCTTTTTATATTTTCTTGAACTTGTCAATATAGTTCCACCCGTACAATAAATCTTAACACCTGCCTGCTTTGCGTGCCATACAAACAAATGATCCTCACCATATTCGGCGTTATTGGGAAAACCGCCTATCTTATCGAACAATTCTTTTTTGATACAAAACCCCTGATCCCCAAAAGGCGTCCTAAACAATTTTGAACGTAATCTTACACCTATCTCGTTTATTAGCATAAGATTAGGACCGTCACTCAAAAACCTTAAATTAAAATAATGAAGTCCTTGAGGGTATTTTTTTATTGATTCTTTTAGACTTATGTAAGCATCTTTTGTAAATCTGCTATCTGCATGCAAAAACCATATAAACTTTGACGAAGCAACATCAGCTCCGGCATTCAGGCAATTCGCCCTCCCCGACTCGGAACGTATCCATTTTACCCTTTTGCCTTTTAAGTTGCTTACTAAATCAGGCAATTCGTCAAACGATGAGTCCTTCTCCGAAACTGAAAATATTATTTCAGTACCATAAGGCAGTGCATCCAAATCAGGTAATAATTTTTTCCACTCTTTATCCCATGATGCTATGGGAACTACTACCGAGACCAATTCATTTACTTTTTTGGATTTCGAGAGTTCCTCTACATCTTCATCGATTATAACAGCATCAATATTCTTAACATTTTCTTCACTCATACCTCAAACCCTTAATAGATTTAAAAGCTCTTTTTTGTCATCTGACAACGTATCATAAGGCGTAACAACCGCATCTTGCAAACTAATTCTGCAACCGCAATTATTATCGGCAACTTCGCCACTTAGTATATTATTGAGGATTTCTTTTACTTTACCTACGCTTTTGCCATATCTTTTCATAACCTGCGACAAACTTACATGAGCCTCAGGCTCGTCCTGCCAGCAATCATAATCGGTTACTATACCTATAGTGCAGTAACACATCTGTGCTTCCCTTGCCAAAAACACCTCAGGGACATTCGTCATACCCACAACATCAGCCTTAACCGCATTTTTAAGAAAGAAGCTCTCCGCCCTAGTCCCTAGCCTAGGGCCATCAACGCAGGCATATGTTTTTTCTTCATGTAACTTTACATCAACGCATTCACTTGCTTTCTTCACAACAGATGTCAATTCTTTACAAACAGGCTCTGCACTTGAAATATGGGCGACTAGACCATCACCAAAAAATGTTTTTATCCTATTTCCTTTTATATGGTCAAAATACTGGTTAGAGATAACGATATCTCCGGGGGCCAGTTCCTTCTGTAGGCTCCCTATAGCCGATACGCTCAATATCTTTGTAGCACCCAGCTTTTTTAATGCCCATATATTAGCCCTGTAATTTACCTCATGCGGCAAAATAGAATGGCTCTTACCATGTCTTGGGAGGAAAAAAATATCCCTATCCCCGTATTTTGCATGAGTAATTACATCAGACGCACTCCCAAAAGGAGTCTCAACCGTTTTTTCGCCTACAATCTCTACTCCGTCTATGGAATAAAGACCAGTGCCTCCTATTATCGCCAACATGACTTTACCATCTTTTATTACAATCGCTCTTTTACGGCGTCAATATACTGCCGTGTTGTTAGCGGTTTAACGTCATCGGTTGCTATCAGGCTTAAATCTTTAGTCATCTGACCGCCTTCAACCGTATCTATACAGGCTTTTTCAAGTTTTAAAGCAAAGTCGTTAAGCTCTTTGTTATTTTCTTTTTTCGACAAAGCGGACAAAGCCCTTGTCCATGCGAAAATAGACGCAATAGGGTTTGTATAAGTATCCTTTCCTTCAAGGTGCTTTCTGTAATGCCTTGTTACAGTACCGTGAGCTGCCTCCGTCAACACGGTTCCGCCCGGCACTAGCAAAGTTGAGGTCATAAGCCCTAACGAGCCGAACCCCTGTGCTACCATGTCCGACATAATGTCACCATCATAGTTCTTACATGCCCAGACAAACTTACCTTTGGATTTTATAGCAAATGCCACCATATCATCAATTAGCCTGTGTTCGTATTTTATACCGGCTTTTTCATATTGTTCCTTATAACTATCGTCAAAAACCTTGCGGAATATCTGTTTAAAGCGTCCGTCATAAGCTTTTAGGATTGTGTTTTTAGAGGAAAAATATAAGTCCCACCCTTTATTTAACGCATATTCAAAACTTGCACGGGCAAAACTCTCAATTGATGCATCGGTATTGAACATACCCATAGCAACCCCTGCTCCGTCAAAATTATGTATTTCATGCTCTTGCGGCTCGCCACCTTCGGGAGTAAATGTAATTTTAAGACTTCCTTTGCCGTCTATAACAAAATTCTGAGATTTATATTGCTCTCCGTACGCATGGCGACCGATAGTAATCGGGTGTTCCCAGCCGGAAACTAAACGTGGAACGTTCTTACAGATAATAGGCTCTCTGAACAGAGTACCCCCTAATATATTTCTGGTAGTGCCGTTTGGAGAAACCCACATTTTCTTTAGCTTGAATTCTTTTACCCTAGCCTCGTCGGGGGTAATCGTAGCACACTTAACACCCACCCCATGTTTTTTTACGGCACTTGCAGCATCAACGGTAACTTTATCTTCAGTATCATCACGGTTTGGAAGTCCAAGGTCATAATATTCAATGTTAAGATTAACATATGGAAGTATAAGATTTTCTTTTATCATCTTCCACATAACACGTGCCATCTCGTCGCCATCCATTTCAACAATCGTGCCGTTTGTTTGTATCTTGGACATTACTCTACCCTTTGCTATAAATATTAATTTTTTGAACTAAACTCTACAATATGAATCCTACAATTGCAAACCCCTTCTAAGGTTTTAATTGTGGGAGTGTTCAATCAATATAGGTTTTTAAATTAAAAAAACGCCCCTGATTTTTCAGAGGCGTTTTTAATATTACCTAAAACTAATCAAGCGTATTACGCAGCCTTTTTAGTTTTTACTTGCTCTTTTTTTTTAGAGTTTGCGTTTTTAGATGCCTGCTCTCCTGTTTCGGGAATAGCGATATCGGCAGGTAACGAACCGGCGTTCATATCATTATACATCTTCAGGTTAAGTTTACCTTCTGATTTAGCAACGATACAGGTAGTTGCAGCATCACCGGTAACGTTAACGGCAGTACGCATCATATCAAGCAGCCTGTCAACACCTATAATAAGGGCAATTCCCTCAACAGGCAATCCGACTTGCGTAAACACCATCGCAAGCATGATAAGTCCGACACCCGGAACACCTGCCGTACCGATAGATGCAAGAACAGACATACCTATAACGGTAAGATATTGGGTAAAGCCTAACTCAATTCCATAAGCATTTGCAATAAACACAGTCGCAACACCCTGCATGATGGCAGTACCGTTCATATTGATTGTAGCACCAAGCGGAATAACAAATGAAGCAATTGAGTTATCTACACCGAGTTTTTCTTCGGCAGTTTCCAATGTAACAGGAATAGTAGCATTTGAGCTTGCCGAACTAAATGCAAATAATAACGTGCTACGCATTTTTTTCATGAATATTAACGGATTCAATCCGGCTATCATGAACAAACCGCTGAAAGTACCCACAAAGTGAATAACAAGAGCCGCCACAACGGTAAAGAAATATCCTGCCATAGGCATAATAGCCTCAATACCCTGTTCGGCGAAAGTTCTGGCTATCAAGCAGAATACACCGTAAGGGGCTAAAGACATAACGATATGAACCAAATCCATCATGATTACGTTAAAGCTAGCGATTCCTTTTGCTACACCTTTTCCTTTTTCACCGGCTTTAATAATTGCGATACCTAAAAATATACATGCGGTTATAACTTGCAGCATTTCGCCTTGAGCCATTGCACCGATTATATTACCCGGTACAAGTGCTACCATCACATCACTAAATGCCGGAGCTTCTTTAGCCTGAAAAGCCGCCGCTTTAGCATTTTCAATGTCAAACCCCTCACCTATTCCAAGCGTAATGGCAAGGATTAAACCGAATGATATGGCAACAACAGTCGTAAACATGAAAACGGCAAAAGCCTTTCCACCGGTCCGTCCTAAAGCTTTAAGGTCATTCATGCCTACTATACCTTCTACCAGAGAGCAGAATACTAGAGGCACAACCAACATTTTTAGCGACTCAATGAACATTTTTCCAAGTATATAAAAAATACCACCCGTTATATATGTCTGAATAAATTCAGATTCAGAGGCAAATTTATTTAAAATAACACCGACAACCAATCCTGCTAACATGTAGACGAGTATCTTCGTTGTTAGCGTCATTTTGCCTTTTGAACTTCCTGACATAGCAGTTTTCTCCGTTCTATAAATTAAAATTTTCAAAATTGAAAAACGATAAGTACATCATTATTCGCAAAATTTCAAGTACCAGTTACAAAAACAATTTTAGAGTTTTCCACAAATATAGATTTTGCATAAATTATATTACAAAACTTGTTCATACCTAGCCTGTTCGGGGCATCTAATAGCCTTGTATAATAAGATGCACAAGACTTCGTTTACTCTGCTTTAGTTATCAACTAAAGAGTTAATCAGGCTGTTTAAGACTAAAAATCCACTCTGTGTTGCTATAATATTTCCTTTTTTTTCTTCAAGCAGGTTTTCGTTTATAAGTAGTGCCAGTTGTTTGTTGTTCGTGATTATATCTTTTTTTATGCCTTCTTTGGTTCTAAGACCCATCATTATGGTTTCGTAATTTATTTCGTCTTCGCTTAATAATTCGTGCGTTTGTATGCCGTTTCCTTTTTCCTGAACGCTTTTTAACCAGCTATCGGGCGAGTGGATCATCATTATAGCCGTTTTGCCTTTAAGGCTTATTCTGCTATGTGCTCCAGCTCCTATGCCAAGATAATCCCCATAACGCCAGTATGTCATATTATGCCTTGACTCATACCCTGACTTTGCGTAATTAGAAACCTCATAAGCAGGAAGTCCGTTTTTCTCCATGATTGAACCTGTCAGATTATAAAAATCTGCCGATAGGTCGTTTTCGGGCATTTTGAACTTGCCCGACCTGTAATCACTATAGAACTTTGTGCCTTTTTCTATCGTAAGCTGGTAAAGGGATAAGTGTCCTTTTGCGTATGTTAGTGCCTCTGTAAGTTCTTTTTCCCATTGACTTAAAGTTTGTTCAGGGAGGGCGTATATTAAATCGAAGCTGTAATTATCGAATATCTGAGCTTTTTCTACTGCTTTTAAAGCCTCTGACGAGCTATGTTCTCGCCCAAGGAACTTGAGATTGTCATTGTTTAAAGACTGAACCCCAAGGGAAACCCTGTTTATTCCCGCCGTCTTAAAGTCGTTGAATTTTTTTAATTCAACAGATGTGGGGTTTCCTTCCAGTGTAATCTCTATATTGCTGTCAAACTTGGCTATTTTACTGAATTTACTGATAATTGCATCTGCGATAAACGGCGGCATTAAGGTCGGAGTGCCGCCGCCAAAAAATATGCTGGTTATGTTCTTGCCGGAAATATAATCTTTGAAATGTTCAATTTCTTTAATATATGCTTTATGCCACAGGTTAAAATCAATTTTACTTGCAACATGCGAATTGAAATCACAATAAGGACACTTTGACTTACAAAAAGGCCAATGTACATATATGGCTAGATTATTACTCATGCTTTAGAAATTTCTACCGATTTCTTCAGATTTTTGTTTGATAACATCATTGATTTGCTTGTCCTGCAAATCCAAGTCTGCTTTTTCTCTGGCGAATTTTACGGCATTGACGGTTTGTGTAGCACGTGCAAGAAGCGTTATCAGAAATTCTTTGTTTCTAATGCGAGAATTTTTTATAATGCTGCCTTTGGAGTTATCGTTAGCCCCCCGATAATCAACGTTAGGCCACATATCGTCTATTTGCTCATTACTAAGCTTTTTGAAGTGCTGATGCAGCATTTCAAGTTTTTTTAATATCTGAGAGCTTTTTATTACGTTATCGGTTTTGAAGCTTTTTGCTCTTGCTAACCTGTTCTCAATCGGAATACGGTTTTTCATTTAACTAACACTTTAAATTTACGATAGACTTATACCGGAACAAACTTCACGTGTCACTATATTTTTTATAAAAAACACTTATTAATCAATTTATTAAAAGCGTCAGCCCTATGGCTGATACTATGCTTTTTATCAGGTTCTATCTGGGCGAAAGTTTTGTCCATTCCATGTGCGATAAAAATAGGGTCGTAGCCGAAGCCGTTTTCACCTCTGGCGGGGAAGGTGATTATTCCTTCAACCTTTCCTTCAAAATTTTCAACTATATCGGTTTCGGGCAGATAAAGCGATAAGGCACAAACGAATTTTGCGCCTCTGTTCGGGCTATCTCCCATTTCGTCCTCTATACGTTTCATTGCAATTGAGAAATCCTTATCTTTACCCGCCCATCTGGCGGAATAAATACCCGGAGCATTATTTAAAGCCTCTATGCACAGTCCCGAATCATCAGCCAGTGCCGGTAAACCGGTTTTGTTTGAATAATAACGTGATTTAATTTCAGCGTTTTCAATGAAACTAGAGCCGTTTTCCTCCGGTTCGGGAAGATTAAAACCGGCAGCGGAAATTACCTCAACATTAAACGGCTCAAGAAGTTTGCTTATCTCTTTTATTTTTCCTTTATTCCCGCTTGCTATAAGTAGCTTATTTTCAGTGAATTTCGTCATTTAAACAATCTTTAATGCTTCTTTTTGTTTTTCAATAAGGTTTTTAATGCCGTTTTGTGCATATTCCATCATTTGTAGGAACTGTTCACTTTCAAACGGCGATTCTTCGGCAGTTCCCTGTATCTCGATTATTTTACCGCTACCCGTCATAACAAAATTAGCATCGGCATGTGCCGAGCTATCCTCAGGGTAATCAAGGTCAAGCACTACATTGCCTTTATATATACCGCATGAAACAGCCGCCATATCGTTAGTGAACGGTAATTTTGCAATTTTGTTTTCCCTGCATAATTTATCAAAGGCAAGGTGAAGAGCCACATACCCTCCTGTTATAGATGCAGTCCTTGTGCCTCCATCGGCTTGTATTACATCGCAATCCACTATTATTTGACGCTCTCCGATTGCTTTTAAATCAACAACCGAACGCAATGACCTGCCTATCAATCTTTGTATTTCTTGAGTCCTGCCGCTTTGTTTTCCGTTGGCAGCTTCTCGCCTTATTCTCGAAGAGGTGGAACCCGGCAGCATTCCGTATTCGGCAGTTACCCAGCCTGATTTATTGCCTTTCATCCAATGTGGAATATACTCATCGATAGATGCAGTACAAATAACATGGGTGTTACCGCATTTTATCAGACATGAGCCGTCTGCATTCATGTTAATATCCGTTTGTATCTCTACGTTTCGCAATTCGTCGTTCTTACGTCCTGATGGTCGCATATTAGTAACCTTTTGTTGATTGAATTTGTCATGGGCGAACTTGTTTCGGCATCTACCTTATCATGGTATAGATGCCGAAACAAGTTCGGCATGACAAAAATTAGAGATTTCAGTGCGATTGTTACAAATTCTATGCTTATTAAACCCTCCCTTAATTTATTATATGCTATTAGAAATTTTTAATTGAGAATCTTATTTAGTTCGTGTAGGGTCTATTAGCTTAAGTTGTCAAAACTTGCGTTTTTGCCATAACATGTTATAATATAACGATTATGAATAGTTACACTAAAAAGACCTTAATGAAAAATGAGCGTATATTATATAGTGCCAGAGGTCATTTCTTCAACTATTTCGGTGGTGTTGTGGCTATTATAATAGGGCTGCTGCTAACAGGTCTTGTTGACCCTAGAGTTCCTGAAAAATTGAAGGATAATGAAACCGTTAAAGAAATGCAGCAGAACATTGATAAAAAAAAATACACTATTAAAAAAAGTATTAGTGATGTTTTCGGAATTCTTAAAAACATTTTTCCCAAGGAGTTTATTAACTTATTCTATCAGGTAAGGGGACTATGGTTCGGTATTGTGTTTTTGTTTCTGGGTTTTGTCAGGTGTATAATGGTATATATAAAACGACAGACAAACGAATATTGTGTAACAAGCAAGCGAATTATATTTAAATTCGGATTTTTAACCACTGATACTAACGAGATAAATCTGGACAGGATAGAAGGCGTAAAAGTTCAGCAGACGGTTACAGATAAAATAGTCGGCAGGGGAGACGTTCTAATTAACGGGGTGGGCAGTGAATTCGTTGAGATGAAGAAGATTTCCGACCCTACTTCTCTTAGAAAAGCAATCCTTGAAGCAGTCAATAGATATGCGTCGGGTAGCTCTAAATAGAATTTTTTTATGATTGCCTCTTGAAAACACAACCATTGATGAGTAAATAATACATGGTGTTGTTTATTAATTAATGAAGTTGTAATTATGTCAGAAGCGGTAAAACCAAAAAAAAATGAAAATCAACCTTTAAATGAAAATCCCGAGGAAACAGTGCTTAATCATGAGCCTGAGCAAGAAGTTGCTAGCGATGATAATATCGAAAGCGAAAATGTTCCGGAAGAAGATGCTGCTGCAGAAGCTATAGTGCCTGAAAAAGAGGAAATAGATTATAATGCGGTTATTGATGACTTAAATGATAAAATTCTACGTACTGCCGCAGAAATGCAAAACATAAAACGTAGAGCAGAGCAGGATATGCAAAAAGCCCGCGATTATTCCATAGAAGCTTTCGCAAGAGATATGCTGGGTGTGATGGATAACCTGCACCGCACTACGGAAAGTATTTCCCAAGAAGATGCGGCAAAAGATGAAAAACTCAAGCTTATCATTGATGGCATTGATATCACAAAAAAAGAAATGGAAAATGTGTTTGAGCGTAATAAAATAAAATGCATAAACCCTGTAGGTGAAAAATTTGACCATAATTTTCATCAGGCAATGAGTCAAATCGAAGATGCCGAGAAAGATTCGGGGACTATTGTCAATGTTATGCAAACCGGATATGTAATAAAAGACAGGCTGATAAGACCGGCACTGGTCGTTACCGTGAAATAACATTTTAGCCACTTATCCATTTTATATAATCAATACAATATCAATCCGCCCCAAGGCAGATATATTATAGTATTTTTCATTTTTAAGACCCATGCGTAATTTGCCGTTACAATCGGTGAAAAACGTTTTATGGACAATGGATTTTAGAAGAAGTAACAAGAATCTTGTAAAACTTATTGTTCAGCGTCAAGGTTCATTATACCTTCCAAGGAGCATTACCGCTATGCCAAAGTTCTTCTAGGTGTGCTTTGTCTCTTGGGGTATCCATACAATGCCAGAAGCCCTTATGCTTATATGTCATAAGCTCTTTGTCCTTCGCAAGATTTTCCAAAGGAGACTTTTCCCAAATAGTAGAACTTCCATCTTTTATGTAATCAAGAACCTTATTGGATAGCACAAAATATCCACCATTTATGTTACGCCCGTCACTTGAAGGTTTTTCGAGGAAGTTTGTTACCATACCATCACTATCAGTTTCTATCTCTCCAAACCTGCTTGGAGCTTCAATTGATGTTAATGTTGCAAGTTTTCCATGTAATTTATGAAACTCAACTAGCTTCTGTATATTTACATCCGAAACACCATCACCATAGGTAAAGCAAAAAGTTTCTTCATCTTTTATATAGTCTTTTACAGCTAATAGCCTTCCACCGGTCATTGTTTCATATCCGGTTTCAACAAGCGTTATCTTCCATGGCTGAGAGCGATTATTATGTAACTTTATAGAATTATCAGACAAATCTATTGTAAAGTCAGACTCATACTCATAGAAGTTCAGGAAGTAATCTTTTATTATATTAGCTTTATAACCTAGGCATATTACAAAATCATTTATTCCATAATGTGAGTATGTCTTCATAATATGAATAAGGATTGGCATCCCCCCTATTTCTATCATCGGCTTTGGTATGAACTCGGTTTCTTTACCTATTCTTGTTCCAAATCCACCTGCTAAAATAACTGCTTTCATTTTTTACTCTTATTTTTTATTATTGTTGTCGATTTCTTTTTCAATAATTGTAATCGGAAGGTTTTGCACTTGCATATATATCCTTAATAAATACTCACCAATAATTCCTAAAAATATTGCATTCAAACATATTGAAAAAAGAATTAGAATCGCCGTTGTCGTAAAGCCATCTGGCCAATCAACATCTGTAAATATACGCAAGAGCGAATAAAAAAGAATCAAACACACCGTTATAGCTGAAGTGACAAAACCTACATAACTGGCAATTCTCAAAGGAAGTACTGACTGACTAACAATACCATCAACCGCCAAACTTAGAAGCTTTGTTAAAGGAAATTTGGTTTTTCCATGCAAACGCTCATCTCTTGCATATGGAACACCTTTTTGCTTAAAACCCATTGAAAAGACCATTCCTCTTATATATGGGTTCTTATCATTGGTCTTCTTTATATTATCAAGTATAACTCTGTCTATAAGCATGAAATCACCTGCGTCAACAGGCAGATTATAAGAGCTTATCTTGCTCATCATTCTATAATATACCTTACGTGTGGTATTTATAATTTTTCCTTCTTGGCGTTTGTTCCTTATGCCATAAACTATTTTGTTTCCTTGTTCCCAATGCTCTAAAAATTGCGGCAATAATGAAGGGTCGTCTTGCAGGTCGCAATCAAACTCAATTGCACAATCCCCCCTTGCCTTTGTGTACCCTGTGTATATAGACCTTTGAAATCCGAAATTGCGTGAAAATTTAAAAATGCGAATGCGTTTATCTTTTTTCGCTAATTTTTCAAATAGCACATATGTTTTGTCAGTGCTTGCATTATCAGTTATTACAATTTCAAAATCATATTTGCCAGAAAGGGTATCTAGAGTTTTGCATAGTTTCTTATAGTAAAAATCAACATTATCTTCCTCGTTTAGTACCGGAGTAACTATAGATACTAATTTTTTCTTTTTGTTAGTCATTTATTATTTTCCTCAACCCCTCATCTATAGATACGGTTTGCTGCCAATCCGGAAGAATTTCACCTATGTAAGGATTCATTATCTGCTTTGCGGCATACTGAAGCGTCCCCATATTTATCTTTTTAATATCATAACCGGCAATAGTTACATATTTATTAATAATTTCTTTTAATTGAATCTTATCACCTGCAACAAAGTATTTTTTATGATTGTTGTTAGATATACTGGATTGCGATAAATCATAAGACTTCAAATAAGCTGATATTACATCGTCGATATAAACGGGGCAAATAAACTGCTCTCCTGCCGTAGTATCAAGTTCCGCCTTATTAATACACGCCTCTTTTAAAAGCGAGAAAATCTTTTTCCTATTGTCTCCTACGCCATACACATCGCATAAGATTAGAGTTATGGCATTTAGCTCACCGCTATATGTATAATATTCTATTATATCCTCGAAAGCTTTTTTAGAAGCGGAATATAATGCTTGAGGCTTGTAGGTGTCATTATCGTTATATACCGAAAAGCTGCTAGTATTTATAAACGAAGGACAATTATACTCTGTGGTACATTCTAATAAATGCGTACCAAAACGAACATTAGAATCGATAATAGTATCAATATCATCTTTGCAATGCGATAGTTTTGACCAAGCTGCCAAGTGAAAAACAGCACTTATATCTTTATTAATAAATGCAGGTTCTAAAGATGATAAGCTACCATCATAATGTGTAATTGATACCGACTTGTCATCAGACGGCAAATAAGAAAGGTTAGAATTTTTTCTAGCAATTATACTAACATGGAAGTCATCTTTTAAAAGACGATTTGTAAGCTCCCTTCCAATATAACCACTTGCACCAGTCACAACTACTTGTTTTAACATTAGCCTAATTTATATCCCTTATAAAAATAGCATTGCAAAATTAGTTCAGCATAAAACATTTTATACAAAAAACTGACATCTTGCAATTTAAATGGTAATCTACAATACCTTGCCACAAGTAAAATACTGTGCCCCCATTGGTATCGGAGCTAGTATTTTATCTAATAATCTGAATATATTTAAGTTAATTGGAACAAAAAGAATGTAATTGCTGCGTATTTGCTCATAACCACATTCTTTAAATAAAGATTTCATTTTTCTGTTACTCAACAAGACCGCATTCTCATCAAGTGGGCATTTATTAACAATATGGCAAGTAACGGGATTTAATGGGTTATGTTCAAAAATTACTACCAAGCCACCCTTTTTGACAACTCGCTTCATTTCTTTTAAAAAATCCACCCACTGCACAGGCGGAACATGATGCATAACGCATATAGCATAAGCCATATCAAAGCTACCGGAATCATATGGCAGCTTAATACCGTCATAACAGTCATAATTTACCAATGGGTTATTCTTTTTTGCAATCTCTATAACTTCATCAGCCATATCAATTCCATTGAGTTTTATCCTTTCATTACTCAATAAGAACGGATGCATTAAGCCATGACCGCACCCAATGTCAAGCACGGCAAGCTCTTTAGATGAATCGAACTCTTTTTTTATTACGTTAAGAAGGTTATCGGCCTTTACTTTCGTAAAATAATCGTGAGACTGTCCGGTAAAAGAAATTGCCTCGCTTATCTGTTCGCTATAGTTATTTTTATAGGCGTTAAATTCTATATTATTTTTTTCATCAGGCTCATTCATTGGTATCTAATTCTTTTTCATAACCGCAATTGACAACTCCCACAGCACAACAATAAAACAAAAATGCTGTAGATAAAAGTCAAAAGAAATGATATTTATATTTAAAAAAAGTATTTAAAAAATGTTAAAGTCAGTAAAATCAACTTACAAAGGTAAAAAGGTTCTGGTTACAGGTCATACCGGCTTTAAAGGAACGTGGCTTGTTTTGTGGTTAAAAAAACTTGGTGCTGAAGTTATAGGTTATGCCTTAGAACCTGAGGATATAAGGGGCAATTTATATAATATAGCTGACATTGAAGGTAAGGGGCTTTTAAAATCCTATATAAAGGATATTCGTGATATTGATTCAGTTAATGAAGTCATTAAACAAAACAAGCCTGAAATAGTATTCCATCTTGCAGCACAACCAATTGTACGGAAATCATACTTCGACCCAATAGAAACTTTCGGCACTAACGTTATGGGAACGGCTAACTTGCTGGAAGCTATACGCAACATAGATAGCGTTAAGTCTGTTGTAGTTATAACATCAGATAAATGCTACGAGAATATGGAACAAAGGCGGCCATATAAAGAAGATGATAAACTAGGAGGGCATGACCCCTACTCTTCAAGTAAAGCTTGTGCTGAACTTGTTGTTTCTTCATATAGAAAATCATTCTTTTCCGATAAAACGCTACTGGCATCTGCAAGAGCCGGTAATGTTGTAGGGGGTGGAGACTTTGCACAAGATCGCCTTATACCCGACATTATAGAGTCTATTTCTAAAGGAGAGTCTGTTAACATAAGAAGCCCTAATGCTGTAAGACCTTGGCAACATGTTCTGGATGTATTGTGGGGATATTTAATTTTGGGTTCAAAGCTATATAACGATGACAAAAGCAGTGATTCAGCCTTCAACCTTTCGCCTGTTGATGAAAATTATGTTAATGTTGAACAGCTCACGGCCAAAATTATAGGTTCCTATGGTGCGGGTAATTATAATATTGAAAATCAGGGTGACAAATTACATGAAATGCAAATGTTATATCTTGATTCACAAAAAGCAATAAAAGAGCTTGGCTGGAAGCCATTACTTAATATTGACGATGTCATTGAATTCACATGCTCGTGGTATAAACAGCACATAACAAATAGCACTGATATTTATGATTTTACTATTGAGCAAATAAACCAATATGAATCTATCATTAAAAATACAAACTGATATCCTATTCAATCACTAAAGGATAGCTTGTTGGTTGTTTATTTACATTATCAAAAGCAATTATGTTAATTGCCTCATGGTCATTAGGAATAATAAGCCTGTATAAACTTTGCCCCATTTCATATCCCAAACTATCATATAAAAAATCAAACATATATTTTGCTGGCTGCCCCGCTCCAATTATATCGTTTTCTTTGTTAACTACCAACAAACACTCCCAAGGTTCACTAGCAGAACCATCAATTATTATCTCTTTATATTTAGGATTCCAGCTATCTTTATGATCCCACTTAATGTCTACTAAATGCCCCTTAACTTTCATATCACTTGAATTTGCATCTATTGAAGATTTGCTATGTATAACTTGTTCACACATATTCCATTTAGATGGATTATATGGAATATTTTTATACTCATTCAGAAAAGCAACTGATTTTTCAGAAGTCTTTGCCATTTCATCTTTACTTAAACCACTAATAAAAAAATTATATGCAAAATCTTCTTCAATTGCTAATGAGTATCTGTTCAGGTCGTTTAATTCTTGCGAGTATCTATATAAATTAAAATAAGACACACCTTTATTGTAAGTTAAACTCATAGATGCAATAACAGCTGATATAATTAGTATTTTTGAGTTTATTGATTTATTTTTTATAAATAATATGAATGCAGATATTAATAACAAAGCAGGTAAAGATTGATACCTGCTATACTGAACATAGCTTGCTCCTCCAGTATCAATTCTGGCGAAACCAAATGCAATAATGCAAAATAAACAATATATTGCCACACCTATCCAAAAAAGCTGCACCTCCTTTTCACGAACGTCAGAACTATTATTTAAATTCAGAGAGATTTTGAACATAAAAAATAATATGCAAGAACCCAACAAAGCAGCAATAGCAGCATTTCCAGCCGAAATTCCTGACATGATTACACCAAAGAATATAACCGGAAAAATATTAGAAATATGCTCTGTAGGTGGATTTTCAAAAACATTGAAAACAAATAAGGCACAAACAGAAACTACTAACACCCCTAAAATAGCAATAATTAAAGTATACTTAAAAGGTGGGCGATACGCTAAAAAATAAACTAGGATTAATGCTGGCAATACCATTATTCCTGTTGAATGGCTTGTAGCCGCTATGCCTCCAGACAAAATAAGTATCGGGAGATACAAAGTAGGCTTCTCTTTTCTATGATAAAAGCAGTAAAGTGTTAATACTGCCATAAGATTAGCAAGTATCCAATGTGTTCCGCTGTAACCATAACTAAAACTATCAATCGCAAGTGGCGTGAAGCTATAGAAAGTGATAAAAACAAAACTAATGGCACGCTTGTAGCTACAATCAAGAGTTTCTCGAGCCATTTTATAAAGTAAAGCTATTTGTATAAGAACGAAGAATATTGTAATGTATTTTAATACAAAATCGTTCCCTGCAAAAAATTTAATATTTAGATAATAGATTATTTTAGGTAATAATTGCAGGTGATGGTTTTGAGTTTCAAATACCTTAACAGCTGAAATTTTATTATCGGCTCCTAAAGATATTTTTATTCCTTCCCAGTAATCATTAACCGGTATATTGCTTCCATAACTATTTATTTCATACAATATAATTAAGAAAAATAGTGTTGCTAAAATATATAAGAAACTATTTAGTTTTTGGGACATAATAAACTTTTCTTACTTAGTATTGCGTCAAGGTATTATTTTCTTACGCAAGAATTATACTATTAAACGATAAGCTAAAAAAAATAAATAGATTTTTATAGACCCGCCCTGCCCTACTATATTAGTATCAGTGGACATTATCAAAGGTTTTTATTGTTAACAATAAAATTCAGCATGACAAAAATAACTAAATTCTAACGGTTCAACCATTAAACGTTCAGCTACGTTTTTTTAGTTATTGCCCGACATGCTTTTAGCTATGGCTTCGGCTATTTTTATACCGTCAACACCGGCAGAAAGGATACCGCCTGCATAGCCCGCCCCCTCCCCTGCGGGAAATAAACCGAAAGTATTTAGGCTTTGTAAGTTCTCACCACGCTTTATCTTTATCGGTGAAGAGGTGCGTGTTTCAACACCTGTAAGTACAGCGTCTTCTTTGTCAAACCCTTTTATCTTTCGTCCGAACTCAGGCAAGGACTCACGTATAGCCTCTATTGCGTAATCAGGCATACAAGTTGAAAGGTCTGTCGGTTTTACACCCGGTTTGTATGACGGGACAACCTCACCCAAAGATGTCGAAGGACGACCTGCGATAAAATCACCCACAAGCTGTGCGGGGGCTTTATAATTTTCTCCCCCTGCGATAAATGCAGCCGATTCCCATTTTCGTTGAAAATCAATACCTGCCAGAGGGTCACCCGGATAATCTTCAGGAGTAATGCCTACAACTATGCCGGCATTGGCATTGCGTTCGGCACGGGAATATTGGCTCATGCCGTTTGTTACCACCCTTTTTTCCTCCGAGGTTGCAGCAACAACCGTACCTCCCGGACACATACAGAAGCTATAGACCGAGCGACCGTTTTTTGCGTGATGCACTAGTTTATAATCTGCCGCACCAAGTATCTTGTTACCGGCAAAATCTCCAAAACGAGCCTTATCTATAATAGATTGCGGATGCTCTACGCGAAATCCTATTGAAAAAGGTTTTGCCTCTATATAAACACCACGG
This sequence comes from Pseudomonadota bacterium, assembly GCA_027620075.1. Taxonomy (NCBI): domain Bacteria; kingdom Pseudomonadati; phylum Pseudomonadota; species Pseudomonadota bacterium. Next base: position 86,571 of record JAQCEY010000008.1, read on the forward strand.
TCATACAACATACGGAAAGTATCTCGTGAGCTATGACCTATTGCCAGTACGACATGACTTGACGCAATATGCCTTCCGTCCTCCAGCATAACACCACGCACATAACGTGAGCCGTCATTTTTAGTTTCAATTTCTATATCAGTGACTTTTGATGTAAAATGATATTCTCCACCCAGTGATTCAATAGTACGACGGATATTTTCAACCATTTTAACCAGACGAAAAGTCCCTATATGTGGGTGTGCATCAGTCAGTATCTCAGCTGGTGCTTCGGCTTTTACGAACTCTACCAACACCTTACGCCCCAAATGACGGTTATCCTTTATTTGGCTGTATAGCTTACCGTCGGAAAATGTCCCTGCTCCGCCTTCACCGAACTGTACGTTTGATTCGGTTGTCAAAACCGATTGCCGCCATAGCCGCCAAGTATCCTTTGTCCTTTCCCTTACAACCTTGCCACGCTCAAATATTATGGGACGAAAACCCATTTGTGCCAGCACTAGAGCTGCCATCAGTCCGCACGGTCCGGCACCTATCACAATGGGGCGTTCCGTTAAATTTTCAGGTGCATGGGCAACGAATTTATATTCAGTATCAGGAGTAGGTTTTACATTATTATCCTTTGCAAAACGCTTTAATATGGCAGCTTCGTCCTTTAATTCTATATCAAGCGTGTAAACTAACGATATTGCAGATTTTTTTCTTGCGTCATGTGAGCGGCGAAAGACCTCGCAAGAAATAAGATTTTGTTCGCTTATACCAAGATATTTAACAACCGAATCTTTTATAGCTTCGGGACGATGGTCAAGCGGCAGCTTTATTTCAGTGATTCGAAGCATAGAATTACGGTTAAAATCTTTTAATTAAAAGTGTCTGTAAAATAGTTAATCTGATTGTTTTTGCAACACAAAAATAAAGAGTGTTCGATGAACAATAAGTATTCCTAACCGCTAAATTAGTAGTTATAATACCACCTTTATAGTATTTTTACTTTTCAATAGTTAGAATTGTCATCCCCGACTTGTTCGGGGATCTCTATAAATTTAAATGAGATCCCCCTATAATTTTCTACGAAAATTCGGTGGATGACAAACTATGGTACGGAAGTTATTTTTAATCACTATAGGTTAACCCTAGTCTAATACCTTACTTTAAACCATTTATCAATTCACGTAACTCATCGGACGGCTTAACGTTAACATCACGCTGCGGGAAAGGAATGTCAATTTTATTTTCTTTAAATGCGTCCCATATGCCGAGCAAAAGGTCACTTCTTATGTTCATTACTCCCTCAATAGGGTCGCATATCCATATACGCAATTCAAGCTGTACGGAAGAATCCCCGAATGCTATAACCCTGCAAACCGGTGCGGGGTCGTCCAAAACCCTCTTATGCTGCTTTGCGACATCCACTATTAGCTCTATAGCTTTGCGTAAGTCCGCATTATACGAAATGCCTATAGGAATCTTTTGCCTTACATTGCTGCTACTATATGACCAGTTAGTTACCGTTTCGGTAATCAGGTGTTCATTTGGGACAAGATATTCTACACCGTCCCTTGTTATTATCGAAACACATCTTGTTCCCAATGAGTTTACCCAGCCGAACGTATTATCTATCTGTATTACATCACCGGGTTTTATTGAACGGTCTAGTAAAAGTATAAAGCCACTGAACAGATTAGAAATAACTTTTTGTAAACCGAACCCCACACCAAGACCTAACGCACCGCCAAATACCGCCAATGCCGTCAAGTCTATTCCCATGCTATTCAAGCCTATCATAAAGGCCAGTGTTAAAAGGAACACCTTACTCACCTTTTTGACCAGAACACGGGCAGAAGGTGTTAAATTAGTAACATGTTCAATTCTGGAGTCCAGTAGTTTTGAAAGTTTTCCGGCTCCATATATTAAGATGATAAGGGTTAAAACCCCTGTTACTATTGAGAAAACATTAACTTTAACACTGCCTACCGAAAACTCGATAGCATTTAAAGTGGCAGTAGTGCTATCTAGTATTCCGACAATGCTAAGTGCGGCAATTGCCCAGACTATAAAAGAAAAGAACCTTGTAAAAGCCGAGTTACCGCTTACCAGAAGCACTAAACTAATTAACACCCATGCACTGAAAAGCTTTGTAGTTATAAGTATCAAAGAGACAGGGTGGTTTAACGATACCATAAATAACAACGATAAGAGCTGGAAAACCAATATAGTGAACAAGGTAAGTCGATATTTAACCTGTTTTTCACCTAACCTTCTGATATAGTGGGTGGCGGTAAGGTTTTCATAATATTTTGAGAAATAGCCGTGTAATGGTCTGACAGCCCTTAGACCTATCAATATAGAAGCAATTACAATACTTAGTTGCACAAAAAATGAAGATATAAAGACGGTTTCACGTAACCATAAGAGAACCTCACCCCAGTGTTCGTAAAACATCTCTTTCATATCCATCTAAAAAACTCCTCACCATATGGCTTGATAAATATTTTTTTCGAGAGTTCAACTTATCAGTTCCCGTATTTTTTTACAGTTATTTCTTTCCTTCTTTTTATAATCATATAGAACGATGAACAGAAATATAATAATGAATATATAATAATGCAGCCGATTAACAAAGAATATGATGTAATAATAGTCGGAGCCGGTGCAGCCGGTTTAATCTGTGCTGTTGAAGCGGGTAAAAGGAAGCTGAAAGTCCTGCTTATAGAACAGGCAAAGTCGGTCGGTAATAAGATACGCATCTCCGGTGGAGGCAGATGTAACTTTACTAACATTAACGCAAGTCCGGCTAATTATATTTCAAAAAATCAAAGATTTTGCATATCGGCACTAAAAAGCTATACTCAGCATGACTTTATTGCATTAGTCGAAAAGCACGGTATCAAATATCACGAAAAAACCCTCGGACAGCTTTTTTGCGATACATCGTCAAAGCAGATAATTGATATGTTGCTTAGCGAATGTAACAATGCAGGTGTAAATATCCTTCTTAATAATTGCGTTAATGACATTAGAAATGACATTAGAAAAGAAAATGATAAGTTTCAAATAAAGCTGAAAGACGGCTATATTTATAGCTGCCGCTCATTGGTTATAGCAACAGGAGGACCTTCTATACCCAAAATGGGTTCTAGTACTTGGGGACATAAAGTTGCCGAAAAGTTCGGTCATTCGATTGTTGAATTAAGAGCAGGTTTAGTCCCGTTTTTAATAAATGACGAAGAGCTTAAAAAGCTGGCAGGAGTGTCTGTAGAGGTTATAGCAGCATGCAATAATGTTCAATTTAAGGAGGCAATGCTTTTTACCCATCGTGGTCTTAGCGGTCCTGCTATTTTGCAGATATCATCATACCGGAATCAGGGTGAAAGAATTATTTTAAATCTTTACCCTAATGCCGACCTTTTTGAACAGCTAAAAACATGGCGTGATATATCGCCAAAGCAGGATATAAACAACTGCCTTGGTAAAATATTACCCAAACGTGTTGTTCAGTATATCTGCACGGCAAACAATTACAAAGGTAACTTAGCAGAGTTACCCAATAAAACACTAAAACAAATTTCAGATTCCATACAAAAATGGGAGATAATTCCCGATGGAACGGAAGGTTATAGAACTGCCGAGGTAACTATTGGCGGTGTTAACACTGATGAACTGTCCTCTAAAACTATGGAGTCAAAAAAAGTAAGCGGACTATATTTTATAGGCGAAGTTGTAGATGTAACGGGACATCTTGGAGGATATAATTTCCAGTGGGCATGGTCATCGGGATACGTAGCCGGACAATATGTTTAACACTATCGTAAATTTGAATTTATAATAACGTAATTTTACGTTTAATAAATTAACCTTACAATTACATATGCTAACCTCATAAAAAAAGACCTTCAATTAATGAAGGTCTTTTTTAGTATTTTCACCAATAATACTTTCGCATTATCTGGTTTGCTCGGTTTGAGTAAAAACCTTTATTTCCGTTCTACGGTTTTGAGGCTCTTTAATTCCATCATTAGTAGGAACCAAAGGCTCGCTCTCACCTTTCCAGTTAACTTTAATGTTACCGGCTGATAAACCGTAAGATACTAATTTATCTTTAACAGCTAAGGCACGTTTTTCCGATAAAGCCATGTTGTAAGCATCAGAGCCTGAACGGTCGGCGTGACCTGTTAACTCGATGTCAGCCTTGCTACTTCCTCTGATAGCTTTATATAAATCGCCCAATACTTCGTTAGCAGTACCGTTTATATTTGATTTATTGAAATCAAAGAAAACGATGTAAGAACGCTTATCGCTTACAGTGTAAGTCTTAGGAGCCGGCTGTTTTTTCAACGTAGATACTATCTTCTTTTGTGGTTCAGGAACCGATGCAGCCTCAGGAGCGGCACAAAGATCGGAATCACTCTGCCATTTTGTTAAAACACACTCACCCGATACAATTGAAGTTATCGGTCTGCCGAACTTGTCAACAACAACTTTTTGGTCAGATCCATCAGCAAACGTAGGTACGGCCGATAAACTTGCTATAGAAAAAATAGCACTAACAATAAACTTTTTCATTTATAAAAACCCTGATTTGTAATTAGTTTTAAACTTGAGTTCGCAATATATACAACTTGATACTAAAAATAAACCATTAATTATTATCTACAACCCGTTATGTAACAAATTACCTTCCTTTTTCTTAAAATAATCTATATGTATGGCAAAAACCACACAAACAACAACTCGCAAATACAACCTCTAACTATACTTTGTAAGCGACATTGAAATTAATAGTTGCAAGTAACGCACTGAAAAAAATAACTTTATTTACAAGATTAACTATTTTTTAATACTTTTGTAATAATAATATTACTTAGGGCGTTTACTAAAGTATATTATACGCAAGGGGGATAATATGAACACAACTAACTTCGTAAGGGTATTTATTACACTTCTTATTTTCAATACATCAATCCTTACAAACGCAAATGCATCAACGGAAGGGGCGAGGCAATTTATAAAAGAAGTTAGCAGCAAAGCCATTGAATTAATAAAAAGTAACGATACGAACGAATTAATCAAGGAGCAGCAACTATCCAAATTATTTGAAGATTCCGTTGATACGGATTGGATATCGAAATTTGTAATAGGCAAATACTGGAGAGATGCAAGCGAGGCACAAAAAACCATTTACTTAGAATTACATAGGCAATTTTTATTAAATAGCTACGTTCCTAAATTTAAAAACTATACTAATCAACAAATCTTGTTTAAAAACACTTTCGATGAAGGAAGTAACGAATTTCTTGTGGAAACGGAAATAGTACAAGAAGACGGAACTGCCGTTAAAGTTGACTATAGAGTCAGAAAAATTGAAAACGGTGAATACAAAATTTTCGACGTTATTGCTGAAGGTGTTAGTTTAATAAATACGCAAAGATCCGAATTTGCATCTATACTTTCCCGCAAAGGGGTTGATTATTTAATCAAAACGCTGAAGGCTAAAGTATAACTGCAATGCCCACTTAGTTCAGAGGGGGGGGGCTCTCTTTTATAAGGGAGCCTTTATTTTTTTGTTACTACTCCATCATATACATTAAAAAACTGCGCCTTATCCCTTATTTCCTTAAAAAGTTCTTCGTCAGTACCGGTCATCCAAACCTGTGCCTGCATTGAAAATATCTCTTCAAATAACGAAGCCCTGCGTTTTTCATCAAGATGTGCCACCACTTCATCTAATAGAAGAACCGGAACACTCCCTTTCCATAGTGCCTTAGCCCTTGCCTCCGCAAGTATTATAGATAGCAGCAGGGCTTTTTGCTCACCTGTAGAACAGGAAGCCGCAGGCATAGCTTTTTCATTGTGAAAAGCTATAAAATCACTTCTGTGTGTGCCTACGCTCGTCCTGCCCGTCCTTGTGTCCATTCCTCTTGATTCATATAATTGCTTCTTAAGAATTTCCTCAGCCTGAAGGGCTGAATTTTCAAGCATAATTCTTTCCACCCCTCCTTGCACATCTATATCGGCTTTCGGAAAGGCTGTTTTAAACTCGCTAATAACCGCCTGAATATGCTCGACAGTATCAATTCTGGCAGCGGCTATTGAAACCGCCCTTTGTGCCATCTTCTCTTCTAGCACACTTACCCAAGAAGGGTCATAACTCGGTTGCCGTATTATCTTGGCACGCTCACGCATAGTATATTCATATGAATATATACGTGAGGCATGTTCGGGGTCAAAATTGTAAACCAGCCTATCTAAAAACTTACGCCTGTCAGATGAACTGCCTATAAACAGCCCGTCCATTTGCGGTGTCAGCCACATTACACTGAATATACTAGTTAATTCCGCCTGATTTTTTACTATATCGCCGTCAATTTTTACTATACGCTTGCTATCTGTAACAAGCTCCCTGCCCGTTCCTATCCTAAATTCCTCAAAGCCCTTGTTAACAACGGCAGATATAGACCATGGCAAAACAGCCTCACCGCCCTGAATCATATCTGCTTCGTTTAATTTTATTTTACGGAATCCCTTACCCGGAGATAATAGCGATATCGCTTCTAAAATATTGGTCTTGCCAGAACCGTTAGCCCCCGTCAACACGACAGGCGATGCATTAAGTTTTAAAGACAAGTCTTTGTAATTTCTATAACTACCAAGTTTAATGCTTGAAGCATAAAATGCCTCGGCTTGTATATTGTCGGTTATTAGCGGCGTATCGGCTACTACACTCACGTTTTATATACGCATCGGCATTATAACATATAGAGAAGAGCTATCGGCACTATCCTTTACTAAAACAGGGGCTGAACCGTCAGCAAATACAAACTCAACTTCATCACCTTCAATAACGCCCATCATATCCAGTATGTATCTTGAGTTAAAGCCTATTTCAACACTATCGGAATTATAATTTGCCTCAAGTTCCTCGGTTGCCGCACCGTTATCGTCATTAGTAGCGGAAAGCACAATCTTACCGGCAGATACAGTAAGCTTTACCGCCTTTGTTTTATCTGACGATATGGTAGAAACCCTATCAACAGCAACAGAAAGTGCGTTTGAATCTATTACAAGGCTTTTATCGTTGGACTGAGGTATAACCTTAGTATAATCAGGGAAAGTTCCGTCTATAAGTTTTGATAATAAAACGGCTTTTCCGCATACAAAACATATTTTCGTATCGGATAACGATACTTCGATATCGTCTTCAGCCTCATCAAGAAGCTTTTTAAGCTCAACAACTGTTTTTCTGGGGATTATCACTCCCGGAATCTCAGATGCTCCCTCAGGGGCTTCTATTTCAATCTTGGCAAGCCTGTGTCCGTCAGTTGCAACCGCACATAACATTTTATCGGTTGAATGAATATATATACCGTTTAGGTAATACCTTGTTTCTTCAGTGGAAATAGCAAATCTAGGCTTGTCTATAAGTGCCGTCAGCTCAGCAGCCGTCAACGAAAACTCATACGGCATATCACCTCTACTCATTACGGGAAAATCAGTAACAGGAAGGCAGGCAAGCGAGAAATTACAAGAGCCTGACGCTATTTCGATATGACCGGTATCAGATGCATCACCCTTTATGGAAACCTGTGCTCCGTCAGGCAATTTCCTTACTATCTCATATAAAGTATGGGCAGATACGGTCAAAGCCCCTTCTTCAGATATATCGGCTTCCAGTTTCTCCGTTACGGCAATGTCCATATCAGTGGCTGTCAGGTTTATTTGTCCGCCAAAAGCCTCTATTTTAACATTCGACAATATCGCTATCGTATTCCGCCTCTCCACAACCGACTGCACGTGTCCCAAAGCCTTTAAAAGCTGCGATCTGTCAATCGTAAAACCCAATGAAGACGAAATATTTTCCGCCTGTTGTTCGTCCGACCGGACTTCTGCTAATTCTGTCATATTTACCAAACTTTATACTATATTAATACTAAAAATTATTCTGGACATTATCAGCAAAAAATCATTTATGCAAGCAGTCTTGAACACGAAATTATAAAACAATTTTTACTCCAACAACCTCTTCTTCCAGCTCTCTAGTTGTTCAACATCAATACCGGCATACACAACCCCTATAGGCTCATCATTGAGTGTTGCAATAAACGCAACCTCTACCTGAAAAAACTCCGTATTATAATCAAACGCAAGGTCGCTTATATACGTTCCGTAAGACCTTGAGCCGAGAGTTTTGGTCCATTTCTCGTTATTACCTTGCCAATAATCGTCACTAATCATACTTTGTCCGGCATTTATACCATAGGCATCTATTATGATTATTTCAGTGAATAATCCCTGTGATTCCTTTTGCTTAATTTTCAGGAAATTTGAAAGGTCATTTTCCAGAACCCTATCCGTAAGAGGTCTTTTATTCTTCCTGCGTTCCCCCATCCACGTATCATTTAATATCTTCTTATCCGTCTGGGACAAAAGCTCATTCTTTTCATTTTGCTTTTTTAATGCTTTGATAACAATATCATTTTTCAGCCACAACTTCATTTCGTTTACTACGAAATCATTGATATCGCTCCTGTAATCCTGCTGTGCAATGGCATTGAATGAAACCAAAACAGAAAAAAACAATACTATTAATATCCTGCTCATTTTTATACCCACCGATTAAACAATGTCTGCTAGGTTAGTTTTATTTATTTCATCTTTCAAGAAAAAGAGCAATTTACTGATTTGTCATTACTATAAAAGTTTATCGACTCGCAGATAAAAGAAGTCTTATCAACCGATGTTTTTGTTGTTGTAATTTTGTGCGAAAGCCAACGAACGACAGGCATTAGTCTAATCAAATAATATGATTATTAATCTTTTTAGTTTAGAAATACTATAAAAGCTACTAAACTAACCTCTTTAAATACATTATGGATATAAAATAAATATGCCGTTATTTAATAATATAACCATCATCGGATTAGGACTTATCGGCAGTTCCATAGCACAGGCTGCAAAAAAATACCATGCCGCAAAAACCGTTACTGCATTTGACCTAAACCAAGAATCCATAAACAAAGCACTTGAATTGGGCATTATTGACAGCGGATATAACAACCTTACCGATTCCGTAAAAGATAGTCAGATGGTTATAATCTGTACCCCTATTAGCACTTATGAAGCAATTATAAATGAAATAGCTCCCAAACTTGATAAAAATACGATAATCACAGATGTAGGCTCTGTAAAAAAATCAGTGATAGACATTATTTTACCTAAATTAAAATACCCTGAAAATTTTGTTCCCGCCCACCCCATTGCAGGTTCTGAAAAATCCGGTTTACTTGCAGGTAATGCAGACCTTTTCTTAAATAAAGAATTCATAATAAGTCCGGCAGAAAAAAGCTCTTCATCCTCAATCACAAAAGTTGATCGGTTCTGGCAGACCCTCGGCAGTAATATCGAAATAATACCACCCGAAGAACACGACGAAATATACGCAAAATCATCACATATACCCCACTTAGCCGCTTTTTGCTATGCTAGATTCATGATGAAAAATCAGCACATGCCACTTGCAAAGTTAGTTGAAAACCAAGGGGACGAGTTCGCAGCTTTTGTAAGGCTGGCATTTTCTAACCCGCAAATGTGGACGGATATATTTTTATATAACAAAGAACCTATAATTAAAAATACTGAAAAATACCTTCTTACCCCTTCAAATATTATTAAAAATAACGATGAAATCACAGTGTTATATGAAAGAATAAAAAACGCTGCAAACATAAGAGCAAAGTTTCAGAAAAAAGGACACTTTACAAAAGAGCTTAACAAAAACGATATTTCAACAGGGATTATCCCGTTATTAATATCATGCCTGCTAATAGAATCAGTAGAAGGAAACCCGAAGGTTGGCGGTGGCTTTTTAGGAATGACGCAAGTTATACTTAACCCGAATGAGGCAATAAAACAAACTATACGCACTCAAATTGACGAATATAACGATAAATACAATCAATTATTATGTGAATATGAAAAACTTCTAAACTATATAAAAAGCTCCGATAAAAAAAACATTTACTCCTATTTATCTGAAATAAAATAGATAAATTATAAAAAATACAATTATTAACAACTAATTAATATTTTTATATTGATACTCATATAATTTTAAGTACAAATAATGATGAAAAACATTTTAAACCGGAATAAAAATATGAGTAAAGGTACAAAAAATAACAGTAATGCTGATAAAAGCACGGCTAACCAAATAACCGAAGAATCTTTACATAGCACTTCAGAGGAATTTATATCTATAAATCCTGATGAAGGTAAAATCAGCAATTTAGAATATGTAGCAAGAGGGTTTAGTACGGTAACGAAAGTTGCGTCAAGCACTTTAACCGGTACGGGTAATGCCGTACAAAAAATTGCGGCAAATCCTTCTCATGCCTTTAGTGACATGGTTGTGCAAGCTAAGAACGCATCGGGCGTTCGTATGCCATACCATGAGCGAGGCGAATATAAGGCATTTTTCAAACAAGGTGCGGAAGAAAATCCTGTTACTAAATATCTTGATGAAAATTTTGGCGGTGCAAGCAGGGACGTAGCCGGATATACGCATAAATACAACTCCGATACGGGCAGAGTTGATAAATACAGCCCGACCGGAGATGTAGCTGAAAGAGTCCACGGGGCAGTTATAAAAGTAATAGTCGATAAATTACAAAAGGAACAGCAAGAAGAAATATCACGAAGTTAAATCAGACATCTATATCAATATGCCCCTGCATCGGATTATCCGGATATCTGTTTTTTTGAGCAAATTTTTTGTTATCTTCCGAACCTTCATCTTCAGATGATATATCCACGATATCTTCCGGCTCGTTATTTTTACTATGCCGGTCTTTATCTTTTTTATCTTTATTGATTTCATGGTGAGGGTCTTTTGAGGAAACGTAAGTTTTCTCAACCTTATTATGAATAGGCGGCGGTGTAATTGATGCAACCATTTTTAAATCTCCTTTCATTAGAAAATTGATTTATTCAATTTTTGGTTCTACATTGGTTAATTATTGTACATTTGTTTAATCTCTAAATATACAAACCCAATACTTATTATATTATTAAAAATATCAACTTTCAACATATTAGGTTAATGTATGCCTTTTAAATATTTGTTATTACTGTCAATAGCACTAACAACCTTATCATGCGGGATTAACGATGAGCAAAATACTGCCAATGAATATAATTCGCATGGTCACGGAGAAACAACAAAACAATATCACTGGGAAAAAGCCAAAATTCCCACCTCAAAAGAACCGAAAGTATATGGCGGCTATACAAACGGCTGTATCGACGGAGCTTTAAGGCTGCCTGAGTTCGGAACGGGTTATATTGCCGCCAATGCCGCAAATAACCGTTTATACGGACACCCCGACCTCATACAGGTTATAGAAGACTTAGCCAAACAAATGAATGACAAATATAACGCAACCCTTCTTATAGGAGATTTGAGTCAGGCACGCGGAGGCCCTGCACCACTGGACACATCAGCCCACAGAAGCCACCAAAACGGTCTTGATGTGGATATATGGTACAGAAATTTAAGCAAAGAAAAAATAGAAGAGGACGATATTTACCCTCATACGGTATTATCTTTATTTAAAAATAAGTTAAACAATAAATACTGGGGAGATTCACAAATAAAAATGCTTGAATATGCCGCAAAGAATGATGACGTTGAAAGGATACTTGTAAACCCAGTTGTCAAAAAAGCAATGTGCGAGAAGTTCGGCAGTGAGCCGTGGATTCATAAACTACGCCCTTGGTGGGGACATGACAAACACTTCCATCTAAGGCTAAAATGCCCGAAAAATGATTCTACATGCAATAAGCAAGACCCCGTGCCTGAGGAAAATAGTTGTGCAGAACCACTGGAATGGTGGTTTTCAACAGAAGCTCAAAACATGGCAAAAAGCAACAAATCCACAAAAAGGCAATACCCGAACCTCCCCGAACAATGTGAAAAGGTTTGGGTATGGAAACCTATCGGAACAATTAAGCTGCAACCTTAGCGGCAACATGCTCAAGAGCGGAAATTATAGCGTCACCCATTTGTGATGTACCCACTTGTTTTGCACCTTCCTGCATTATATCGCCCGTGCGATAACCGTCGGCTAGCACTTTCTTAATTGCATTTTCAACTAAATCAGCCTCCGCTGCCATATCAAAACTATAACGCAGCAACATCGAAAGGCTAAGGATAGTAGCAATAGGATTTGCTTTATTCTGCCCTGCAATATCAGGTGCAGAGCCATGCACAGGCTCATATAACCCCGGAGTTCCGGGCTTGCCCAAAGATGCGGAAGGCAACATGCCCAGTGAACCTGTAAGCATAGCGGCACAGTCGGATAAAATATCACCGAACATATTAGTAGTTACCATAACATCAAACTGCTTAGGGTTACGCACAAGCTGCATAGCCGCATTATCTACGTACATGTCGGAAAGCTCCAATTCAGGATATTCGACCTCATGTATTTTATGCACTTCTTGTCGCCAAAATTCCGTAGCCTCCAATACATTCGCCTTATCAACAGAGCAAACCCGCCCGTTACGCTTCTTAGCCAATTCAAATGCTACTCTGGCGATTCTTTGGATTTCCTCAGTGGTATAAACAAGCGTATTAAAACCTTTTTTCTGCCCGTTGCCTAAATCCTCAACGCCACGCGGCTGACCAAAATATATACCGCCCGTAAGCTCACGCACTATCATAATATCCAATCCGGACACAACTTCCTTTTTCAAAGTTGAAGCTTCCGCCAACTCGTCAAACACTATAGCCGGGCGAAGATTAGCAAACAATCCCAGCTCCTTACGGATACCTAGCAACCCTTTTTCAGGACGCACGGAAATATCCAGAGGTTCCCACTTAGGTCCTCCTACGGCTCCCATTAATATTGCATCGGAAGCTTTTGCCTTATCAAGAGTTTCCTGCGGCAAAGGCGAACCGGTTTCATCATAGGCAGCACCACCTATTAGAGCATAGCCTATTTCAAAATCTGTGTTTTTGTTTTCATTTAACCATTTAATAATACGGACAGCTTCAGCAGTTACTTCCGTACCGATTCCATCACCCGGTAATATTAGTATTTTTTTAGTCATTGTTTTTCCTTTTTTAGGTTTTTTGCGTTTTTACCACAATTACCGCAATTTGTATTGCACAATATATTACAATCTGCTATAATTAAAACATAAATTGGCACTAGCCACCGCAGCCCCTGAAAGGGGGCTGAGTAAATCGGAATATAAGACTCTTTACTTTCCCTTTTATAATTTCAAACTCCTTTTTACTTATACTTCCCATTTTGTCAGACAATCTTTTTGAGTCCGTTAATTTAATTTGAGGCAATATAACAGACTGTTCTTTATGCTGAAATGTAAACTTAAAATAGAAGTGACTATCTTCCTTTATTTTACTACTAAGTGGTACTGCAATAAAAACCCGTTTGTTAAATTTCTTCAAAACAAGAACCGGACGGTTAAAAAACTCTCCCTTGCCGTCTTCTTCATCTCCGACATTAACGCCCAAACGACACCACCATACGTCCCTCTCCTTAAATAAAGGTCGCCTTGCATCTTGCTGAATTTCTTTTTTAGTTTGATTCCATATATCAAAATCTTTATGCATTTATCTAGCTATACAACCAATTCTGCTCAACTTTGTTTTTACTTTCAAATGCAGATATTTTGTCCCCCTTTTCCAAAGTAAGACCGATATCATCTAAGCCTTCTAGCAGGCATTTTTTACGGAAAGGATCTACTTCAAATTTAATCACACCGCCATCGGGTCCGGTTATTTCCTGCGATTCCAAGTCTACGCTCACAGTTGCATTAGCACCTCTTTTTGCATCGTCCATAACCTTATCTACATCGGACTTGGGAAGTTTTATAGGCAATATTCCGTTTTTAAAACAGTTATTATAAAATATATCAGCAAAGCTAGGGGCGATGATAACCCTGATACCGAAATCCAGTAATGCCCAAGGAGCATGCTCACGTGAAGAACCGCAACCGAAATTATCCAGCGACACTAATATTCCGGCTTTTCTATAAGCAGGTTGGTTTAGGACAAAGCTATCAATTTCCCTGCCTTCCTTAGTAAAACGCATCTCGTCAAACAAATTTGCACCAAGCCCCGTACGCTTCACGGTTTTTAAAAACTGCTTAGGTATTATCATATCCGTATCAACGTTACGTATAGGAAGCGGTGCTGCCACCGCGGTTATTTTTGTAAATTTTTCCATATTAAGGTCTTCCTTTTATTACTCTGGTTTTTGCTACTATATCATGAAATGCTGTTTTTTCTTTTGTAAATGCTGCCATTATATACCAAATAAAAAACACTATAAAAAATAATAATGATACCACAAGTATCTTTAAAATATCTGCAATGGTTTCAGCACCGATAGTCCCTACATGTTGCTGAATTGCCGCTCTATCTTCATGGCTCAATTTTATATATTCTTCCAACATTATTTCTATTATCGCAATGTCTTCTTCACTATACACACCCTCATAAAATTTTAAATTTGCAACAGCGTCTTTTATTTCTACCTTGCCGCTAATAATATCGGGAGATAAATTTACTACAAATACCAAATTCCTCCAAACACCCAACTCATCTAAGTTTGACTGCGTAAAATAATCATATGTAGACGGCATAATATCTTTTATGTCCTCAACAAAATTATTGTCGGGAGTCGGTAAATTCTTTTCAATACCTGCCGTTCTAAAATTCATTGATAATATAAAAAGTACGGAAACAAAAAGGGGAAGAGCGGTTCTTAATATAGCCGTTTTAGGTGAAATTTTTTCCCCCGATATACCCACCACATAGATATTCATAAAACGCTTACCGGGAGTAGCCTGCCATTTTGATGTAAGGAACATCTTACATACAAACACCATTATAATACAGTTAATAATTTGCAGTGCCGAGTGCATCATTGCATCTTTCTGCGTTATATGGGCATGATAATTTTCAGCTTCATAAGACCCCAACTCTAAACCTGTAACCGCTGAAAAAATAATTATCATTATATAATTCAGAACCGACAAAGGAATCATAAATATAAGCAAATCCAATAGATAAGCACCGACCCTTATCCAAAATCCGGCATACTCTACTTTATTGCTTACCGTATCCATATAATTTAAGCCCTGCCTTTTATTACTCTTGTATTTGCAATTATATCATGCATAGCTGTTTTTTCTTTTGTGAAAACTATAACTATGTACCATGTAAATAAACAAATAAAAAACACTAATAAGTTAATAAAGAATAACATATTTGTTTTATGTAGATATTCAGCACGCATAACGTTGAATATTTTCTTTTGAGTTTCAAGTTGCTTTTCTTTACCAAAGCTTAAAAATTCATTTAATGACAATCTAATTAGTTCAGTGTCATCTTCAGTTATAAATGCACCTCCCCCTCTAGTTATATTGTTTACTAACTCCTCAATATTAACATTTTTTCTTTCAAATGATTTTACTATAATTGCATCATCATCACTTCCATATTTCTTTCCTTCATCTAAATAAAAATCGTTTAATTTTAACATTATCAGCGTCACTTTAAAAGCAAACGACTCCGAACTTCCAAACTTCTTATATGTGTTTGGCAACAAAGCCTCTACAGTTTCCAACTCAACATCTTCCATATGACTTGATTGATAGTTCATTTTTATAAGAAGCATAAAAAACACAGAAGCAAATATACAAATTATCAATAATGGAAGAGAGGTTCTTAAAATAGCTCTAACAAAGGATATCTTATTACCCGACATATGAACTACGTATATTTTCATAAGACGCTTACCGGGCGTTGCTTGCCATTTAGTTACCAAAAAAACAGCACAAACAACCGAAAGAATAATAGTATATAAAAACAGCTGTGTTAAAAATACATCTTTATGATGATAAAAAATATCGTAATTTTTATCAAAATTATATTGTTCAAAACAACAATAACCTTTACCAGTAAACGAATAATATAATATATAGGAAATTATAGCAGCTAAAAAATACGCAACTACGTTTAATATTGCAAAATCTATTAGACCTGCTAACGCACGCCTCCAAAAACCTGCATATTGCACTTTATTTTCAGACATATTATCCAAAAGCCTTTTCACAATCCGAACCCAGTTCCTGAAGCTCCCTTACATCGGTTAATTTACCCGTAACAGCGGCAGCGACAGCCATTGCAGGGCTAACAAGGTGGGTACGCCCTCCCCTTCCCTGTCTTCCTTCAAAGTTACGGTTAGAGGTGGAAGCACAACGTTCGCCTTCTTCTAATTTATCGGCGTTCATCGCCAAACACATAGAACAGCCTGCCTCACGCCATTCAAAACCTGCCTCAAGAAAAATTTTATCCAAACCTTCTTCTTCAGCTTGTTTTTTAACCAGTCCCGAACCGGGAACTACCATAGCCAACTTTATATTATCGGCAATCTTACGCCCTTTGGCTATTTTGGCAGCGGCACGAAAATCCTCTATCCTTCCGTTAGTACAAGAACCGATAAATATTTTATCAACCTGAATTTCGTTTAACGGAGTTCCGGCTTTAAGTCCCATATAATCCAACGCACGTTGAATAGCATTTGCCCTTTCTTCATTTTCAGCATCATCAGGAGAAGGTACGAATCCCGTTATAGGAAGCACATCTTCAGGGCTAGTCCCCCACGTAACCTGCGGAACCAATGCAGAAGCGTCCAATGTAATCTCCTCATCGAAAACCGCATTTTCATCAGACTTTAACTGCCTCCATTGCTCAACCGCCTTATCCCAGTCAGCACCCTGCGGACACATCGGACGACCCTTTAAATACTCGAAAGTCTTCTCATCAGGTGCTATCAAACCTGCTCTTGCACCGGCTTCAATCGACATATTACAAACGGTCATACGCCCCTCAATAGAAAGGTCACGTATAGCTTTTCCTGCATACTCAATAACAAATCCCGTACCGCCTGCCGTTCCTATCTTACCTATTATGGCAAGAACAACATCCTTTGCGGTTACACCTTTTGGCAAATCGCCATTTACGGTAATACGCATATTTTTAGCACGTTTTTGTATCAATGTCTGGGTTGCCAAAACATGCTCAACTTCACTTGTCCCGATTCCAAAAGCCAACGCTCCGAAAGCACCGTGAGTTGATGTGTGGCTGTCACCGCAAACAATGGTCATACCGGGCTGTGTAAAACCTTCTTCCGGTCCCACGATATGCACCACTCCCTGACGCATATCGCTCATCGGGAAATATTGTATGCCGAACTCTTTACAGTTGTCTTCTAAGGTCTGAACCTGAATACGGGAGGTTTCATCTTTTATACCCTGCAAACGATCCGATGTAGTCGGCACGTTATGATCGGCAACGGCTAAATGTGCCTCAGGACGGCGAACTTTACGCCCCGCTATACGCAAACCCTCAAAAGCCTGCGGGCTGGTAACTTCATGAATCAACTGATGGTCTATATATAACAGACAAGTGCCGTCACTTTGCTCATCTACCAAATGATTCCGAACTATTTTATCATATAAAGTTTTAGCCATTTTTATTTCCCGCTTACTGATTAATATTATAGTGTTTACACTTTTGAACAATACTGTCATCCCCCGAATTTTCGCAGAAAATTATAGGGGGATCTCATTTCAACTTATTCAGATCCCCTAACAAGTCGGGGATGACAATTCTAACTCTTGAAAAGCAACGCTACTATAGTGCAGTGTTTTATATATAAAATCTGCCCTAAAAGCAATAACAATACAAATAAAAAAGGAGACTTTAGCAGCCCCCTTTTTTTACAATTCCTAAACTTAAAAAAGATATTACTTGCTCTCTTTATCTTTTTTAACCTCTTTAGCCTCAGCCTTAGGAGCTTCTTTTTTCGCAGCTTCAGCTTTTTTAGCCTCTTTTCTTTCTTCTTTAGTGGTATAATCACGCTTCTCTTTAATACGTGCTGCCTTACCTGTAAGCTCACGCATATAGTATAGTTTAGCACGACGTACAACGCCTTTACGAACAACTTCAATATCCTCAACTCTTGGAGAATATAGCGGGAATACACGCTCAACACCTTCACCGTGGCTTATTTTACGCACGGTAAATGAAGAATTGATTCCATTATTCTTTCTGGCTATGCAAAGCCCTTCAAAAGCCTGAAGACGCTCGGTTTTTCCCTCAACGATACGGACTTTAACACGTAATGTATCACCGGCTTGGAAGTTAGGGATTTCCCTATCGCCAAGGAGTTCTGCAATTTGTTTTTCTTCAAACTTCTGTACTAAGTTAGTCATTTTTGTTGCCTCTTAACTAAACAATATTTATTCCACAAATCAGGTCGTCGACTTTCAGTAATTTCTTCTGCTTTTTCAAGTCTCCAACGGTCAATATTTTTATGATGACCCGATGAAAGGATATCAGGTATTTTCTTACCTTTCCATTCAACTGGTCTTGTATATAGAGGATATTCCAAAAGTCCAGCATAATCTTCATTTTCACCGAAACTTTCTTCATTTAAGGTGCTTTTATTGCCTATTACACCATCTATGAGCCTGATACAACCGTCCATAAGGACGGTAGCGGCAACCTCGCCTCCCGACAAGATATAGTCACCTATACTTACCTCCTCAACGCCATATTCCTCTATAATTCGTTCATCAATTCCTTCAAAACGACCACATATTATAGCCAAATCATTACAATTTGCAAGCTCATATATTTTTTTTTGCGTAAGTAAATTTCCACGAGGGGACATATATATAATTTTAGTATTCTTGTCGGTATTAGCTTCAATAGCCGCCCCCAATACATCGGCACGCATAACCATACCCGCACCGCCTCCTGCCGGAGTATCATCTACCGATTTATGGGCATCTGTCGCATAATCCCTAATATTTATCGCTTCATAGTCCCAAATCCCGCCTTCCCTTGCCTTACCGGCAAGAGAAAAGCCCAATGAACCGGGGAACATTTCAGGAAAAATCGTAAACAGCTTTACTTTCCAAGTCATTTTTCTACATTTTCAATGTCAGGTGGAACAATAATTACCGAACCTGACTTAATGTTGATATTAGGAAATATATCTTTCGTAAAAGAAAAAAGCTCCTTCTTTTTGTCTTTCTTTAAGCGAATCTCCACAATATCACCGGCTCCATAATTTTGAATCGAGATAATTTCCCCATACTCCGTGCCGTTTTGCAGCTTCACCCTCAAACCGACAAGATCTTCATAGTAAAACTCATTTTCACCCACGTCTTCAAAATCATCACGATATACGTATAAATCCTTACCTTTTAAAGCCTCGGCTTCATTTCTGTCATTAACGCCATCAATAAAAGCTATAACCGCTTCCTTGTTATTTGACTGTATTTGCAATTCATATTCGGCAGAACCGTCTTTATTATACAAGACGGGATAATCGCCTATAGATAACGGGTCTTCGGTATATGAGCGTATCTTAACCGCCCCTTTTATTCCATGGGCGGAAGTGATTTTAGCAATACAAATCAATCTATTTTGCATAATTTTTATCGTTATTTGTGAAATAGTAAATTAAGTATATAATTACACACGTCATTCTGTCATTACCCGAATTGCCAAAGGCAATTATAGGGTAATCTCATGATATCGCCCTATAGTATCCTACGGAAACTCGGGCGATGACGTAATTATAGTATTTCCAAAATTTATTGGTAATTGTCATCCCCGACTTGTTCGGGGATCTTCTGTCAATTAAAACAGATCCCCCTATAATTTTCTACGAAAATTCGGGGGATGACATTATTATTAAAAATTAGAAACACTATAGATAGTAAAATTACTATATTTCAAAACCCATTTAAAATTAAAAAAGGCGACAACTTTACTAAGTGCCGCCTCATAAAAACTCTTTTTAAAACCACTATTCTGCAGGTTTTTCCTCACCGGCGGCAGCTTCTTCGGAAGCGGCATTAGCTTTAGCCTCTGCTTCAGCAGCTTTTGCAGCCTCTTCCTCTGCCTTGCGTGCAGCTTCTTCCTCTTTTTTCTTAGCCGCTTCAGCAGCTTTTTTAGCTTTCACTTCTTCTTGAGATTTTTTCACCTTAGCATCAAGCAATTCCTGAGCCTTTTTGTTACGCTTATATAGTTTAGCAGCAACAAGGAATTTCTCAACACGCTCCGTAGGGGTAGCACCCGTACCAAGCCAGTGTTTAACTCTATCTTCTTTTAGTGAAATTCTTTCAGGATTATCTTTATCTAGCATCGGGTTATACGTACCGACCTTCTCAATGAACCTACCGTCACGTGGCGAACGTGAATCTGCTACCACTATTCTGTAGTAAGGTTTCTTTTTTGAACCGCCTCTAGCTAAACGAATTTTAGTTGCCATTTATGTTTTCCTTAAATTTTACAGCCATTTTTTATCCGAGCCATGCTTAATAATACATTTTAAGGCATAAGTCAAAGTAATAATGACAATTTTTACGCAAAAACTACAATTCACCCTCTTTTAGGGTTTCTTTTTTACGAAAATCCTCAATTTCACTTAACAACACCCGTAATACATTATCAACACCTTTCTTGGCTATCGCCGATATAACCATAACTTTTTTACCACCGGCTTTTTCTAATTCGGACTTCTTTTCTTCGATTTCCTCCTCCGACAATGCATCGGCTTTATTTAGTACTATAACCTCATGTTTTTTAGCCAGATTTTCGCTGTATTTTTCCAGCTCATTCCTAATAGTAACATAAGCCCCCGAAACATCTTCATGCGTTCCGTCTATCAGATGCAATATAACTCCGCATCGCTCAACATGCTTTAAGAATCTTATGCCAAGCCCAACCCCTTCATGTGCACCTTCTATCAGCCCCGGAATATCCGCCATAACAAATTCTTTTTCATCTATATAAACCACCCCCAACTGAGGTTTTAAAGTAGTAAACGGGTAATCGGCTATCTTAGGTTTAGCCCTTGAAACTACACTTAAAAATGTCGACTTTCCTGCATTGGGTAACCCGACCAGACCGGCATCCGATATTAATTTTAGCTTCAGCCAGACATTTAACTCCTCACCTTCTTTACCCCTTGTAATCTTTCTGGGAGCCTGATTTGTCGATGATTTAAAATTTGCGTTACCCAATCCCCCGTTTCCGCCCTTGGCAAGCAACACTTCTTGCCCTACCTTAGTCATATCCGCCAGCACAAGATCAGTCCCGTCGGCAATTACCTGAGTACCGAGCGGTAATTTTATTACAAGGTCATCAGCCGACTTACCGTGGCAATTTGCCCCCTTGCCACCTTCTCCTTTTTTTGCTTTAAAATGCTGTGTATATCTAAAATCTATCAGGGTGTTGAGTCCCTCAACGCATACGGCTATAACGCTACCGCCACGCCCGCCATCACCGCCGTCAGGCCCGCCTTTTGGCAGATTAGCCTCACGGCGGAAGCTCAGGCAACCATCGCCACCCGCACCGCTTTTTATGTTAATCTTAGCTTCATCTATGAATTGCATTTTTCTTTACCGTTTGTAAACATAAAGCAATAAAAAAGCACGCAACCGACTACGGCAACGTGCTTAAATATAATAATATTCTTTTTTATTTATGCAGCTTCACAGGCATTTACAGAAACAAACTGTCTTTTACCGGATGTGAAAAACACAACATTACCTTCAGCCGTTGCAAATAACGTATGGTCTTTGCCCATGCCTACATTATCACCTGCATAATATTTAGTACCACGCTGACGTACGATTATATTTCCCGGAATAACCAACTCACCGCCGTATTTTTTAACACCAAGTCTTCTGCCCGCAGAATCCCTTCCGTTCTTGGAGCTACCGCCTGCTTTTTTATGTGCCATTTATCTAGTCCTCTTTTTTAGTTGCTTTCTTAGGAGTTCCTACATCTTTTTTAGCCGCAGGCTTTTTAGAAGCGGACTCGCTCTTTTCAGCCGTTTTTTTCGATGCCGTAGCTTCTTTTTTAGGAGCTTCGGATTTCTTTGGAGCTTCTTTTTTGTCATCGGCTTTAACGGCAGGCTTTTCTTCTTTAATAACAGCCTTTTTAGCAGGAGCTTTTTTTACTTCACCCTTACCGCTAACATCCATAATCCTTACAACCGTCACTTGTTGACGGTGACCGTTCTTTCTGCGGTAGTTCTGACGACGTTTCTTCTTGAAAATGATGATTTTATCATCTTTTTTCTGCTCAAGAACCTCAGCACTAACAACAGCACCCTTTATAGTAGGCTCACCAACTTCAACGCCCTTATCGGAACCGATAGCTATAACTTGGTCGAACTTCACATTCTTACCAACTTCACCATCAATTTTTTCAATTTTTATAACTTCGTTTTCGGCAACTTTATATTGCTTTCCACCGCTTTTTATAACTGCATACATCTTGTTTACTCTATAAAATCTGTAATTCGGATTGTGGAATATAGCGACATCATACGATTTGTCAACATAATATTAACCAAATATCCGAGCGTTTCCTATATACAAGATATAGGTTTTATACATATCCTTACATTATCTTGAAATAAATTCACCTATGGATAAATTTATATTTATCGAAAATGCCTAATATCACTTAATAACCCACTTAAAAGTTTAACTTTTTAACAAAGTTACATTTTGTAACAATTGTGCAATATCGGCACATTAAAATGAAGATATTAATTTTATATTAATAAATACACCGAGGATAACAAGGCAACATACTAAATAGGAGATAATCTGATGATTTCAGGGCTTTCTAGTAAAGTGAGTTCTCACTTTAAAACCATTTTATATACGGGATTTTTTAGTTTAGCATTAGCTTCAACGAGTAA